>DASVHS010000607.1:0-3559 GCA_036382495.1 Thermoanaerobaculia bacterium
CCCACCGAGGAACGGATCCTCATCCTCGGTGGTGGCGGAATGGTCGGGTTGCAGGTTGCGCGGGAAGCCGCGCGGGAGTTGCAGCCATCGCTCATCGTCCTGTCGGCGCTGACCCAGTCGGAAGTCGACGCGGCCATCGCGATCCTGAAGCCGGAGACGAAAGGCATCGAGCTCATCGGCGTCTCCGGCGACATCTTCATCCCCGAGTCGCTGCAGGGAAAAAACCGCGCGGAGCTGATCGCGAATCGCGATTGGTTCGACGAGTTGTTCGCGGAGATCTTCTCGCCGGACGCGGATTACACGAAGTCGGCGTTGTTCCAGCTGATCGACCGTCACAAGCCGACGGTGATCGTCGACTGCATCAACACCGCGACGGCGATCAGCTATCAGGACGTCTTCACGGTCTCGCGGCGAATCAAACTGTTGATCGACTCGCTCGAGTCGCGCGATGGCAAGATCGACGTCAAAGAGTTGCAGCCGCTGTTCACATCCGTGCGTGAGCTGCTGCTGTCCGAGGGCATCCCGCAGATCACGCGGCACATCCTGTTTCTGCATCGCTCGCTCGCGCACAGCGCTGTGCGTGTCTACGTGAAAGTCGGGACGACGGGCACGGGCGGGATGGGCATCAACATCCCGTACACGCACAGCGAAGACAAACCGTCGCCGCAGCTTCTCGCAAAATCGGCGATCGGCTTCGCGCACACCGGCCTGCTGTTCCTGCTCGCGCGCACGCCGGGGCAATCTTCGGAGAAACATGGCGCGATCATCAAGGAAGTGAAGCCCGGCGCCATGATCGGCTTCAAGCGCCTCGGCGAAACGCACATCCGGCTGCGCGGCGATCGCGATCGCGCGTTTCTCGTCAACGCCCGGGACGAACAGCTCGGCAACAAGCTCGAGACAAAGCAATCGCCGGAAACGTTCGGACGATTTGAAGGGCGCGACGTGCCGCTGAAGATCATCGGCGCCGACACGGGCGAGAACGGTTTCTTTTCGATCGGCGAGTTTCAGGCGATCACGTACCCGCGCCAGATGGAGTACGTCACGCCCGAGGAAGTTGCGCGCACGACGGTCCTCGAGATCCTCGGCGCGTCGACGGGCCGGGATGTGCTCTCGGCGATCGACGGCGCGATCACCGAGCCGAGCTACCGCGCCGGCGTTCTGCGCGAACAGGCCATCCGTCAGATGGAGAATCTCGAGCGCGCGGCATCGAGCGAAGTGCTTCCGTCGATTGCGGTCGGACATCTCGGCCCGCCGCGACTGTCGAAATTACTGATCGAGGCGTTCCTGATCCGCGAAGCCGCGGCCAGCGAAGACTTCAACACGATGCTGAAGATCGACGCCGAGGAAATGCAGACGCGCGTCGAAACGTACCTCGACAAGAATCCAAGAATCGTAAGCCTGATCGTGACCGTGGGCATCCCGCTGCTGCGATCCAACGGGCGACTCACCCGCGGCCCGCGGATCAACATCCCGCCCGCGCCGCCCGACGGTGCAGCCGTGCCGATCGACAAAGACGCCGTCGAGCGTTACGCGCGCACGGGCTGGGTCGATCTGCGGCTGCAGAACTTCGAAGTGTGGAGCGAGAGGATTCAGCGGCTGGCGTGCTCGCGGCCCGATATCGTGTCGCACGGCTCAGCGGCGTTCGATCTGACGAAGTACAGCAGCGACCGATTCGTACCGGGCGACGTCGTGGGCTGGCTGCTCACGAACGAGCAGGACGAGCAGGAGATGGTCGGGCACCGGCTGTTCTAATGACATGCGCGCAAAAAGATAAACTTGGCGCACAAACGGAGGAAGCCATGCCGCAACTCTCACGTCGCGCGTTTGCTCAACTCATTGGAACCGCCGCTGCAGCGACGACGCTGCCGCTCACGCTGCTGGCGCGTCCCGCGGTCGTGCCCGGCACCG
Source organism: Thermoanaerobaculia bacterium (assembly GCA_036382495.1). Taxonomy (GTDB): domain Bacteria; phylum Acidobacteriota; class Thermoanaerobaculia; order Gp7-AA8; family Gp7-AA8; genus DASVHS01. Next base: position 1,909 of record DASVHS010000607.1, read on the forward strand.
TCCGCCTGAGCGCGAACGAAAATCCGTACGGTCCGTCCGCGTCCGCGCTGCAGGCGATGCGCGACGCGTTTCCGCAGGCCAGGCTCTATCCGGACGAAGCCGTCGACGAGCTCGTCGCGCAAATCGCGAAACTCCACGGCGTCTCCGAGCGCCAGGTCCTCCTCGGCGACGGATCGAGCGAGATCCTCAAGCTGTCCGCGATGGCGTTCACCGACCCGAAGCGCGCGCTGGTCATGGCCGATCCGACGTTCGAAGCGCTGGCCATCGCGGCGCGCATCGGCGGCGCGGACGTGAAGACGATTCCGCTCGACGCGTCGTATGCGCACGACGTGAACAAGATGCTCGCGGCGGCGCCGGGTGCCGGCCTGATCTACGTCTGCAATCCGAACAACCCCACCGCGACGATTACACCGGACAAAGCGTTGCGTCGTTTTCTCGCGGCGGTGCCGCCGGAGACGATGATCCTCGTCGACGAGGCGTATCACCATTACGCGACGTCGAGCGATTACGCGAGCGTGATGGATGTCGTCGCGAAGCAGCCGAACCTCGTCGTGTCGCGGACGTTCTCGAAGATCTACGGCATCGCCGGATTGCGTTGCGGATATTGCGTCGCGCAGGAGTCGACGATCAAGAAGATCAGTGCGCAGCAGGCGTGGGACACGGTCAATATCATGGCCCTCGTCGCGGCGCGAGCCTCCCTCGGCGACCAGCAACATGTCGCCGATCACCGCAAGCGCAATTCAGACACGAAGGCCTGGCTGCGCAGCAACGTCGAGCGTCTCGGCTTCACGATGTTGCCGTCGGAAGCGAATTTCGTGATGATCGATGTCCGGCGGGATGTGAAGCCGGTCATCACCGCGATGCGCGCAAACGGGGTCCGGGTGGGCCGTCTGTTCCCGTCGATGCCGCATCACTTGCGTGTGACTGTGGGCACGCCCGACCAGATGCAGCGTTTTGTTGATGAGTTGACGAAGCTGAAAACCGCATAATTGAGTCGCATGGAAACGAGACAACGCAAGAGACAACGAGATCAGCGAGGGCAGTTGCTGACGCTTCTCAACGGCTGGGACCCGGCCGGTCTGCTGCAGGCGGGCGCGGCCCGCGACCAGTACGGCGCGATCGTCGATCAGTTGCTGGACCTGCTCTCACGAACGACCAGCGAATCAGAAGTCACGCGCTTTCTGGAGCAACAGGTCACGGAGCATTACGGCGCCGCGCCCGCGGACACGTCGCGCTTCGCGGCCAAGGCCGTGGCGTGGTTTCGGATGCTTCCGGCGGATGGCGAGTAGGGGGCTACTTTCGCTTGCCGGCAACTGCCTTTGCCAGGTCGCTTGGTTTTGCGCCGGCGGCAATGACCGAACGAACGAGCAGGTCCACGCTGACAGTCGGGTCACCCGCTTCGAGCTTCGCCACTCGCGATTGGCTCGAGCCGATCTTCTCTGCGAGCTCGAATTGTGTCAGGCGGCGGCGAGACCGTGTTGAGCGCAGCAGTCTCGCCAGTGCGATCTTGATGTCCAGCAGTCTTGACTCGACGTCGTCAAGGCCGAGAAAGTCAGCGGCGTCGCCAACGCGCCATCCCGCACTCTCCAACCTCTTTTGTTTTGTAGCTCGCATCAGTCCTCCTCGGCGTCCCGCAGGTATTGCTTCCAAC
>DASVHS010000608.1:0-6546 GCA_036382495.1 Thermoanaerobaculia bacterium
GTCGCCCGTGCTCGACATCAACTACGGCATCGGCGAGAACCTTCAATTGAAGTACGAGGTGCCCTACGTCTTCAGTCGCGACGTGCAGACTGACGAAGCTGGCAACGAGCACACCATGAGAGAGCATGGAATTGGTGATTCGACGATCGGAGTCAAGTACCGGTTCTATGACAATGACGACACCAACCTCTCTCTTGCCGTCTATCCTCAGGTCGAATTCCGATCTCCGGGAGGCGTCATGCAAGAAGGGACGACCTGGACGCTCCCCGTTTTGTTGACGAAGGATTTCGAGCACGAGTCGATCACCGCGAACGTCAGCATCGAAAAGACAACGGGTGACCCCGATGCCCACGTGTTTGCGGGTTTCGGTGTGGGCACGCGCCTCACGGACAAGCTGGCCTTGCTCGGCGATGTGGTGGGGCAGCAACTCGACAGCAGCGACGACCACCGCTTGCTCCTGGACGCCGGCGTTCGTTTCAAGATCGACGAGAAGCAGGCCGTTGTCGGGGCACTTGGCCTCGACATCGACGCCGGAGACGGTCAGAGGCATCGCTACTTGACCATCGGCTACCAACGATTCATCGGTAAGTAGATATCTGGTGTCCCCGGCGTGACTCGAACACGCGACCCACAGCTTAGAAGGCTGTTGCTCTGTCCAGCTGAGCTACGGGGACGGACGGCCGATTCATGCTAACCGAACGCGCTCAGCCATTTCGCGCATTTCCTTTGCACCTCCCGGCGCGGGGGGACGCCATGTCCAGAGAACCGATCATCGAATTTATCGATCAACAGGACTGGGTGCAGGAGACCGCCGACGCGGTTCAGGGCCCGGTACGCGACGCGTTTCAGCAACTCGGACCGGCGAAAGACTTTCTACACGGCAAGTGGCTCGGCCACGCGTTGCATCCGGTGTTGACGGACATCCCCATCGGCGCGTGGACGACAGCCCTCGCGCTGGACGCCGTGCAGATGTTGACGGGCAGCGACGGCATGGCCGACGCGTCCGATCTCGCGATCACCATCGGTCTCGCCGGCGCAGTCGGCTCGGCGGTGACCGGTCTCGCTGACTGGTCGGAGAGCGATGGCCGCGCGAAGAACGTCGGGGCCGTTCACGGAACGCTGAACCTCGCCGCGGCCGGCCTGTACACAGCGTCGCTGATCGCGCGTCGCGGAAATTCGCGGCAAAAGGGTGTGGCGCTCTCCCTCCTCGGCTACGCGATCACCTCCTTCGCCGCGTACCTCGGCGGGCATCTCGTGTTCGGCGAGCAACTCGGTATCGATCACACAGCGACGGCCGATCAGGGACAACCGAAGAAATTCACTGCCGTGATGCGCGCGAGCGAGTTGAAGGAGCGCAAACCTGTGCGCGTCGACGTCGAAGACACCGCGGTGCTTCTCGTTCGGACCGACGACACGATCAACGCGCTGACGAACACGTGCAGTCATCTCGGAGGTCCGTTGAACGAAGGAAAACTCGAAGGCGACAGCATCCGCTGTCCGTGGCACGGATCGCGGTTCTGCCTGAGCGACGGCAAGGTGCTCGACGGCCCGGCAACATTCGACGAACGAACCTTCGAAGTGCGGGAGCGTGATGGACAGATCGAAATCCGCGCTCGCGACTGAATGCGCTCACAAAGCGACGGAGCTGGTTGCCAAGCCGGAAGACGTCGCGAAGGAAATCGCCCTTCGACGCGAATTCTTTCTTCCGCGCCTCGAGGGCCGCATCGACGAACGCGATCTCCGCGACCTGACGGAGATGACGACGAACGACCCGGCGGCGATCGGCCGGTGTGTCGATTGCGGCATCCTCGTTCGCGCCGATCCGATCCGCACGGCCGTTCGTTTCGCGTGTGACGAGTACGACGAGCGCACGTTGCGCACGCTTCACGAGCTTCACGTCGCGACGTTCACCGCGAAGTCGAACATCTACGACCTTCTCCCTGCAGGAAGTCACGTCCTGGAGATCGGCAGTTACGTCGGCGGGTTCCTTGAAGCGGCGCGGCGCTGGGGATGGAGTTCGGTCGGTGTCGACATCGGTCGCGACACCGCGGAATACGCTGCGGCGAAGGGATTCGAGGTCACGACCGAACGATTCGAGCGCTGCCACTTCGGGCTCGAGTCATTCGACGGCGTCTTCATCTGGAATTGCTTCGAACAGATGCCGAATGCCGCCCAGGTGCTCGAGCGAGTTCGCGAGATTTCGAAGCGTGGGGCGCCGCTCGTGCTGTACGTTCCGGACGCCGCGGTTTACGCCGCTGCCGAACGCGCATTCACGGCAGGCGAACCGCGCGAGCCCTTCAGCCCCATCGTCCAGCAACTCGCCTACAACAACCTCCTCGGCTTTCCGCATCACTTCGGATACAGCGAGGCCTTGCTGACGCGAACCGTGGAGAGTTGCGGTTTTACGCGCCAGTCGATGACGAACGTTCCGGCGATTCGTCCGCTGCGCGATCGGTTGACGAAGGACGCGCGCGATGAAGAGCAGCGCGTGGAGCCGGCGTGGATCGAGGCTATCTTCCGGCGCGAGTGAAGTTGGTCGGGGCGAGAGGATTCGAACCTCCGACCCCCTGCTCCCAAAGCAGGTGCGCTACCAGACTGCGCTACACCCCGACGCGCTGACTCCCAACAGGGGACGCCACCGCCCAGATTCCTCGCCGTCTACGCGGCTCGGAATGACGTGGCAGTCAGACTGCGGCTTTCGTCTGGCTGCCTGCGCTCCGCGCCGGCAACGCTGCCTGCCACTTCGCGATCTCGGCGTCCGGCATCACGAACTCGAACGTCGTGCCGTGCGAGCGCAATCGAAGGGCGCGGCTGCCTGGCGGAATCGAGCGGCCCGTCGCGAGCTCGTCGTCGTATTCGATCTCGTCGATTCGCGGGAGCTCGAACGACGCCTGCAGATCCGCATTCTCGTAATAGATGTTTGTGTCGGTCAGGCTGATCGCCACGGGAAGCTTCTGCATGCCTTCGATGTAGTCGGCGCGCGACACGACGCGACTGCTGGGGCGACGCTTCTCCATCATCTCTGCGAGAAGGTCCTGCGAACGCGTGCGCAGAAAAAACCAGATGAGGACCGCCAGAACGACGCCTCCGATGACTGTCCCGGTTTCGAGCATTCCGCCTCCATAGTCTCGTGCCGACTTGATTACGGAAGAAACTTACGACTTTTCACGAAAAATCGCGAGGACTTCTAGAATGGGCTCGGCATGCCCGATCCCAGGAAGCGAACGCGCAATGAACATTCATCCGGTGGCGCAGTCATTAGTATGAGAGACGGAGTGGCCTGTGTGGCGATGATTGCGACGCGTGGAAAAACACGCTGGGGCTTGCCGAAAGGCGCTGTTTCAGAAGGCGAAACATCCGAACAGGCCGCTTTGCGTGAGGTTCTCGAGGAGACCGGGCTGGAGGCGGAGATCCTCAAGCCGCTCGACACGATCGAATATTTTTTTCGAGCCGGCGACACGCTGATCCGGAAACGCGTCGACTTTTACCTGATGCGGTACGTCGGCGGCGAGCTCACGCCGCAGCTCAGCGAGGTCGACGACGTGGAGTGGGTCGAGCTTTCCGAGGCGGTCGGGCGCTCGAGCTTCGACTCGGAGCGGAAGCTGCTGGAGTCCGTGCTGCAGGACGTGTCGCCCGCTTCTTCGAAGACTTCGTAGCTGGAGCGACGCGCTTCCCCTTTTGTTCGGCGGCCAGTCGCGACGCCAGCGTCGGCGTTTTCTTCGAGCTCGCCGCTCGGTTGCTCTGCCACGTTCGGCTGGCGTCGACGTCTTCCAGCGGGCGATTCGACACGACCGACTTCGGCGCGACTTCCGTGATGTCGATCTTGTCATTCGCGAACTGATCGCGGTGTTTCACGAGCAGCCACTCGTTGCCCCTGGGCGAGCGTCCCTTGATCCGAAACAGCGCCCACTCGCCGAACATCTTCTTTCCGTTCATGCGGAACTTCAGGTCGCCGCTCTTGATCGCTTTCACCGGATCATCGCCCGGCCCGACGAACTCCCACGTGCCGTTGTCCCAGATGATCACGTTCCCGGCGCCGTAGTTCCCTTCCGGAATCACGCCTTCGAACGCCGCGTAGTCGTACGGATGATCCTCGGTCATCATCGCCAGCCGCTTCACGCTCGGGTCGTATGACGGCCCCTTCGGAACGGCCCACGATTTCAGGACGCCCTGCATCTCCAGACGGAAATCGTAGTGAAGACGCGTTGCAGCGTGTTTCTGGATGACGAAGATCGGCTGCTTGCCGCGCTTCGCCTTTCCACCGGCGGGCTCCGGCGTGTCGCCGAAGTCCCGCATCGTCTTGTACTTCTTCAGAAGATCGTCGGGCATTCGCTACGAGGCTTTCCGCTTGCGTGACGTCGTCGTCTTCGCGCGCGTGCGGGTTACCGTCTTCGCCTCCGGCACTCGCTTCGCCGGCGCGCGTCCCCCTTCCAGGCTGCGGCGCAAAGCTTCCATGATGTCGATGACTTCGCCGCCCTTGTCCTCTTCTTCTTTCTCTTCGCTGACGATGGCCTTGCCCTTCGACTTGTCCTTGATGCGGCCGAGGAGCCGCTCGCGATACTGGTCCTTGTACTGAAGCGGATTGAATTTCTTTTCCGTCAGTTCGTCGATGAGCATCTCGGCGAGCTTGATCTCCTTCTCCTTCACCGGCGCGTCTTCTTTTTCGACGGCGGAGAAATCGCGCACTTCGTCGGCGTAATACATCGTGTGCAGCACGAGTCCGTCTTCGAACGGGCGGAGTATGACGAGGTGCTCGCGGTTTGCGGAGACCCATCGCGCCAGCGCGACTTTGTTCTGCTTCTTCATCGCCTCCGACAGAAGTTTGTACGTTTTGCCGCCGCCCGGGCCGGGTCCGAGGAAGTAGGCTTTCTCGAAGAAGACGGGGTCGATCTGGTCGAGCTGGAGGAATTCTGAAATGTCGAGCGCGCGATTGTCGTCGGTCTCGAGCGTTTCGATTTCTTCGTCGCTGAACGTGACGTACTTGTTCTTGCTGATCGCGTATGCGCGCACGAGCTCCGACGACTCCACGATCTTCTCGTGATGCGGGCACCACCACTTCCGATTGACGCGCGTGCCGCAGCTTTCGTGCAGCAGATTGAAGTGGACGTCCTCAGATTTCGTGGCGGTGTAGAAGCGGACAGGAATGTTCACCAGTCCGAATGAGATCGTCGCGTTGCGCAGGGGCCTCAGAGCCATAAAACCTCCGTCCTCTTTGTCATCCTGAGCGCCGTCTTCGCGGCTCAGGATGACAGTCTTTTCCACCATATTGCATCCGGCGTTCCATCACGGCGAACGTCGAAGTGGCGTATTTTCTAATACTTGTACGCGAATCGGCCCCGATTTTGCAACAGCCGCGCACGCGGCGTATGTCCACGTCTATTCGCAGAATGCTGTGGGCTGCGTTTGCAGCTCTTGCACTTTTCGTCGCCTTCGGCGTCGGATTGACGACGGCGGTTCTGCAGCTGGAGAAACGTCAGGAGTATGCGGTCGTGCAGGAGTCGCGGCCGCTGCTCGATTCCGTGCACCTCATGGACGAGAGCATCGTTCAGATGGTCTCGTCGGCGCGCGGATATCTGCTCACGCGCGAGAGCCAGTTCATCGATCAATACGAGACGGCCGAGCGCAACTTCGACACCGCCGCGACAATGGCATCGCAGTCGCCTTCCGATCCCCACGATCAGCAACTCATCGCCGCACTTCGCCGCGAGTTCAGCGAGATCCAGCGGCTGACTGACAGCCAGATTACTTACGCGAAAGAGGACAGACTCGACAACGCGCGCGAGTTCATGCTCGAGACTTCGCGATTGCGCCGCAGTTCTCCCGATTACGCGACGATGCTTGTCGACCACCATCGCATCACCGAAGAACGGAACCTCGCAGACATGGAGAGCTTCCGGCAGTGGGTGATCGTGGCGATCATCCTCGCGGCGATCGCGCTCGTCGTCGCCGCGGCGATCGTCGTCTGGCGAATCGAGCAGGCCCTCACCGGGTCGATCCGCCGGCAGATCCGGCGCACCGAAGCGATGATCGGCGGAATGCCCGACGGCGTGGTGCTGGTCGATCGCGACGGCCGAACCGCCTTCATCAATCCCGCCGGACAGCGAATGCTCGCACGCAGTGATCTCGGCATCCCGATCGACAAACAGGCCACTCACTACGGCCTCTTGAACGAGAACGGTGAGCCGCTCGATGCGAAGGAGCTTCCCGCCGCGAAAGCACTTTCGACCGGCCGCGCCGTCCACGACGCGACGATGATCGTTCGCCGCGACGGTCATGACGTCGCAATCTCGGTCGATGCCACGCCCTTGAATGAGGATGGAAGGATCACCGGCGTCATCGTCACGTTCCGCGACATCACCGAACGCCGCCGGCTCGAGGCGGAGATGCAGAGTCAGGCCGAACGCTCGCAGATCCTTGCTGACGCCGGCGCGTTTTTCTCCAGCAACATCGATCCGGTCTGGGTCACGCAGGCGATCGCCGAACGCGTGGCCGAGGTGCTCGGGGACTGGTCGGCGGTGATTCTCAGAGGCGAGGACTCGAAGGAAA
>DASVHS010000609.1:0-2314 GCA_036382495.1 Thermoanaerobaculia bacterium
CTTCGCGATCGGCGCTCTCGTGTCGCGAGTCCCGGCGATTGGCGGAATTGCCGTCGGCGGCTATGTCTCGGTCACGTTTGTCGTCGCGGCGTTCTCGCTGCTTGCGCCTTCGATCGTCAGCGCGACGTCGAAGCTGCTCCGTCCGATCATGACGCGCACGGCAGGGATCGTCGGAACGCTCGCAGCGGCGTCGCTCCCCGCGTCATTGCGCAGGACGGCCGTGGCCAGCGCCGCACTCTCGCTCGCGATCGGGATGATGGTCGCAGTGGGTGTGATGGTCGGGAGTTTCCGCGAGACCGTGCGCATCTGGGTCGACCAGACGGTTCAATCCGATTTGTGGCTCCGGCCGGCGAAGGGTCTGTCCAACGCCGACTCCGCGCTTTTCCCTGCGGCCATCGGCGAGGAAGTGCAACGCGTGCCGTTCGTCCGCAGCATCGATCGCGTGCGTGGCCGCGACGTGCTCTACGGCGACACGCTCGTCGCCGTCGGCAGCGGCGAATTCGACGTCACCGCCCGCGACGGCGACCTGCCGATGATCAGGCCGCGGTCGGCGCGAGAAGCGTTGACGAATGCGATTCGCGAGAACGGCGTGTTCGTGTCCGAAAGCTTCGCGATCAAGTTCGGCAAGGACGTCGGCGACGTCGTGCGTCTGCCGATTGCGGGTGGCACGCGCGACTTCCCCGTAACCGGTGTCTATCGCGATTACTCGAACGACCGCGGCGTCGTGGTGATGAACCGCGCGTTGTATGTCCAATCATTCAAGGACGACGCGATCAACACCATCGTCGTGTTTCTGAAACCGGGCGTCGATCGCGAGAAGGCCCGCGTGCAGCTCGAGAAGATGTTCGGACCGAAGTATCACGCGTTCGCGATCAGCAACGCCTCGATCCGCGGCGAGGTCATGACGATCTTCGACCAGACGTTCATGATCACCTACGCCCTCCTCGGCGTCGCGATCATCGTCGCCGTCCTCGGCATCATCAATACCCTGGCCGCTCTCATTCTCGAACGCAGGCGTGAGCTTGCCGTGCTCCGAGTGAGCGGCATGTCGCGCCGGCAGTTGACGGCCATGCTCATGCTCGAGTCGTCGATGATCGGCATTGCGTCGACGATCGTCGGCCTGGCCATGGGGTACGTGCTCTCGTTCATCCTCATCTACGTCATCAACAAGCAGTCCTTCGGCTGGACGATTGAGTTTCACACCCCGACGGCTCTGATCGCCGCGTCGCTCGCGGTCACGTTCCTGGCAACGGTCCTGGCCGGCTTCGTTCCGTCGCGAGTGGCCCAGGGGATGAACCTCGCGGCGGAGTTGAAGGGCGAGTAAACACGACAGAGCCTCCTCCCCGCGCCGCGGGGAGAAGGTGGCCGAAGGCCGGATGAGGGGCCTTGAACTACAACCCTCACCCGGCGCTACGCGCCACCCTCTCCCGCGCGCGGGAGAGGGCTCTGCGTTTTGGAATGACGACCGTCCGACCAAAGTTGTATCGTCCGTCCCAATGCATCGACGACTCCTCCTCGCCGCGATCGTGATCGCCGCCGCCAGCGTCGTGGCCGGCGCTTCGAAACAGCACGCGGTGCGTCAGATCCCTCACCCGAGCGGAGGTCCGACGTTCAGCAAGGAAGTCGTCCGCGTTTTCCAGGATCACTGCCAGAGCTGCCACCACCCTGGCGACATCGCGCCGTTCTCGCTCATGGATTACGCGAGCGCGAAACCGTACGCGACGCAGATCAAGCTGATGACGCAGACGCATCAGATGCCGCCGTGGAAGCCGACGCCGGGTTGCGGCGACTTCGCGGACACGCGATCGATCTCGGCGAGCGAGCTCGACACGATCGTCCGATGGGTCAACGGCGGCGCGCCCGAGGGAAATCGCGCCGATCTCCCCACTCCGATCGACTTCAGCAGCGGCTGGACCCTCGGCCAGCCCGATCTCGTTCTGTCCTATCCCGAAACATTTACCCCGGCGGCGTCCGGCGACACATATCGCTGCCTCCCGCTGCCGACGAACCTGACGTCCGATCAGTACGTTTCGGCGATCGACGTTCATCCGGGCGACCGCAAGACCGTGCATCACGTCATCGCGTTCATCGACAAGAGCGGCGACTCCGAACGGCTCGACGCAAGCGAGGCGGGTCCGGGTTACACGTGTTTCGGCGGCCCGGGGTTCAGCATCAATGATCCGGCTGCTGCAACGCTGGGTGGGTGGGCGCCCGGTGCCGTTGCCTCTCGTCTGCCGGAGGAAGTGGCTTACTCACTGCCCGCAGCGTCGCGCGTCGTGCTGCAGGTGCATTACCACCCGCACGACGGGCAACC
>DASVHS010000610.1:0-2962 GCA_036382495.1 Thermoanaerobaculia bacterium
TTTCGCGATCGCGTTGATGTCGAGCTGTCCCCACTTCGCTGCGCCGTACGTCGCGTCCATCTCCGCGGCGATGCGCGCAACCTCCGCGGTCTTCGCCGGGTCCGCCGGACCAGGCGAGGTCAGCGACAACTTGATGAGCTCGAGTTTCCTGCTGACGTCGAACGGAAGACTGGCGACGTCGTCGAACTTCGCGGCGTCTTTCGCCAGCGCCACGCCGAGGTTGATCTGATCCTCGTGGGCCTTCGCGGCGATGATCTGCGTGTCGACGGTGATGAAATTCTCGGCGACCCACGCCGCCCTCTGCTGCTCCACATTCGCCGCCGCCAGCCGCTCCTCGGCCTCCGCGACAAAGCGCGCCGCATCATCGATCGACGACGTCTTCTGTGAGGGAATTGTTTGTTGCACTTGAAGTTGAGGCCGCGAGTATATCGAAGGCGTGACGTTTGAATCGTCCAGCCCGTACTAACAATGGCGGGTGCTACGATGCCCGTCCGAGGAGACCCATGAATTCCAGTTCCCGAATGATACGTACGGCGGCGGTGCTCGCTCTGTCGCTGGTTCTCACATCTGTCACATCCGCCGAGCCACAGTCGAAGCGGCGCGCGGTCAAGCCTGGGAGCGGCACATCGGGCGCTCCCGCACAGCCCACTGCGCTTTTGACGGGCACGATCCTGGATTCCACGACCAACGCGCCGGTCGTCGGCGTGCTCGTCCAAATCAGCTCCCGCTCCGGCCGCACCGATGCCCACGGCAATTTCCTCATCAAGATGGTTCCCGGCGAGGCCTCTGCGTTGACGTTTTCGCGCACCGGCTACGACCCGCTCAGCACGACGGTCACGATCACTGCTGACGCGGCACAGACCTTCCGCATGATTCCGAGGGGGACGGTGAAGGTCCGGATGACATCGGGCGTAACGTCTGAGCTCGATCCGGAGACCGTGGAGTTCGGTTACGTTGCGCCATTCGCCGGCTACAACGAGGACACCACGATCAACCTCTGCAAGAGCGGCGGTGAATCGTTCAAGCCGGACCGCGCCGATATCAAGCACATCACCGCGGGTGTGCCGCTGAGCGATACGAAGTGCTGCCCGGACGGTCCGATCCCCTCGATCAACGTCGAGTTGAAATCGGGTGGAACGACCAACGCTGGTTTCGCCGACGCGTGTTTCGGCTACAAGGTCGACATCATCGCGATCGATCACGTCACCGCGGGGCCGGTGTACCTCCATTTCAGCGACATCGCTGAATTGACGTTCCCGTGACGGGATAGAATCGCGCGGTGTCCAGTCTTCCGGCTGCGCAGCTCATCGCCGGCGCATCGCTCGTCGACATCAACCGCATCTTCGAAGGTCAGCGGCAGAACCGGCATCGCGTCGCGGCGGCGAGTGCGGATGAGCGTCGCCGCAAGATCCAGCGTCTGGAGAAGGCGATGTTCGCGCGACGCGACGAGATCCGCGACGCGATGTTCGCGGACTTTCACAAGCCTGCCGCTGAAGTCGACCTGTCGGAGATTTTTCCGGTGGTCAGCGAGGCGCGGTACGCGGCGTCGCATCTCCACGAGTGGACCCGGCCCCAGCGTGTCGAGACGCCGCTCTCGCTGTTCGGTTCGTCGTCGCGGATCGTCTACGAGCCGAAGGGCGTCGTGCTCATCATTTCGCCCTGGAACTTCCCGTTCAACCTGAGTCTCGGGCCGGTGGTCTCGGCGATCGCGGCGGGTAACTGCATCATTCTCAAGCCGAGCGAAATGACGCCGCATTCGAGCGCGTGCATGAAACGCATCCTCGGCGATCTCTTCAAGGAAGACGAAGTGGCGGTCATCGAAGGCGATGCTCGAGTCGCCGAGGCACTGCTCAAGAAGAAGTTCGACCACATTTTCTTCACCGGCAGTCCGGCCGTCGGCAGGATCGTGATGAGGGCGGCGGCGGAACATCTGGCGTCGGTCACGCTGGAGCTCGGCGGAAAGTCGCCGGTGATCGTCGATCGCACCGCTGACCTCGACGAGGCGGCGAAGAAAATCGCGTGGGGAAAATTCATCAACTCGGGACAGATCTGCATCGCGCCGGATTACCTTCTGGTCGACGAGTCCATCCGTGTTCGGTTTACGGAGAAATTGCAGGCCGCGATCACGGCGATGGATTTCGAGGGCGCGTCGGGATGGATCGTGAACGAACGGCATGCAGCGCGCGTGAAACGTTTGTTCGACGACGCGGTTGCCGGCGGCGCGGAAGTCATCGGCGCGACTCCGTTCGGCGATGATGCGCGGCGGATCAGGCCGGCCGTTCTCGCGAACGTCAAGGCCGATTCCGCGGTCATGCAGGAGGAGATTTTCGGACCGCTGCTTCCGATGATGACGTATCGCACGCTCGACGAAGCGATCGCATTCGTGAACGAGCGCGAGAAACCGCTCGTGTCGTACATCTTCAGCAGAGTGCGGCGTGTCGTCGACGAATTCATTTCTCGCACGACCGCGGGCGCGACCGTCGTCAACCACACGCTCATCCATTTCTATCAGTTGAACCTTCCATTCGGCGGTGTCGGCCAGTCGGGTGTGGGGAAGGGACACGGGTTCTATGGCTTCCAGTCATTCTCGAACGCGCGTGCCGTGCTCGAGCAGCGGACGCGGTTCAGTCCGATCGAGCTGATGTTTCCGCCTTACACGCGTCTGAAGCAGAAACTCATCGACCTGACTCTCAAATACTTTTAGTGCGGCGTTTTCTCCTCGCTTACCTGATCGCGACGAGAGGAGAAAAAGCTGAAGTTCGAAGTTCGAAGTTCGAATGAAGAATTAAGAATTGGGGGCGGCATTCTCAATTCTTCATTCGAACTTCGAACTTCGAAATTCTCGTGCGGGGCCGCCAGCGATACCGATTCAGATCCGCGCGCCCTCGAACGTCAAACCTGACACCTTCGGCCTCGAGTAAATGTCGCTGCAGTTCATGCGAATCCCCCCCCGACCGTGCGC
>DASVHS010000611.1:0-4520 GCA_036382495.1 Thermoanaerobaculia bacterium
TGCCCTCTGCGCTCCGCGCTCTGATGCTCAGTGACCTCGAACCGTTAATGCGTTCCCGCGACCTCGGCGCGATCATCGTTCCTCTTCACGAATCGATGCACTCCGCGTTTCGCTGGCTTGCGCGCGGCGCGAAGTTGACGAAGGGATACGCGGTGAAAGTCGCCGGACGCGATCCGGTGCTCGTCGCCTACCCGATGGAACGGGATGAGGCGGCGGCGAGCGGCCTCGCATCGCGCCTCGTCCACGACTTCGACTTCGATCGAATTTTCAAGACAGCGGCGAACACGATCGCGGCGTACGGCGAATTCTTCGACGTCGTGCTGCGCGGTCTCGGTGCGCGTGAGTCCGTCGCGTTCTTCGGCAACGTGCCGGCGCAGATTTACACCGGTGTCGCCGACGAGCTTCGTGATCGCGGATGGCACGTCGGATCGGATGGCGCCGATCTGATCCAGCTCGCCAGAAAGCGGAAGGACGAGCGCGAGATTGATGACATCCGTTCCGTGGGTGAGAGAACCGAACAGGTCGTCGACGGCGTTCGCGCCTTGCTGCGCGAGTGTGAAGACGGCCGCCGCCTGCTGATCGGCGACCTCAAGTCGTTCATCACGACCGAGATCACGCGACTGGGGATGGTCGAGGATCACGAGACGATCGTCTCGCAGGGACGCGATGCGGGCGTCCCGCATTCACGCGGCGACGCAAGCGCAGTCGTCCGGACCTCGGTGCCCCTCGTCGTCGACATCTTTCCCGCGGATCGGGCTTCGGGATACTTCTTCGACCTGACGCGGACGTTCTGTATCGGAAAGATCCCCGACGAACTGCGCACAATGCACGCCGAGGTCAGAGAGGCGTTCGAAAGGGCTCGGGACGCGATGCGGCCGGGCACGCGCGCTTCGTCGTATCAGGCGCTGGTCTGCGATCTGTTCGAGGCGAACGGACACGCCACGACCCGTTCGAATCCTGCGACCCTCTCCGGCTACGTTCACTCCCTCGGTCACGGCGTCGGTCTCGACATCCACGAGAAGCCGTCGTTCGCTCTGCAGGATTCGAATCGTGACCTCGTCGAGGCCGGAGATATCCTGACGATCGAGCCGGGTCTGTATTACCCCGACCGCGAGATCGGCGTCCGCATCGAAGACACGTTCGTCGTCCGAGAAGACGGCGTGGAATCGCTGTGCCGCAGCAGCCGCGAGCTCACGCCATAAAAAAAGGACGCCCGAGGGCGTCCTGCTGAGAGCTGAGAGCCAGGAGCTGAGAGCTCAAAGGTTACGATCGATGAACTTCTTCAGCTCGCCCTTCGGCATCGCTCCGACCATGCGGTCGACGAGCTTGCCGTCTTTGAACATCATCAGTGTCGGGATCGAGGTCACGCCGAAACGCTGGGCAACTCCCGGATTGTCGTCGACGTTCATCTTGGCGATGACCGCCTTTCCCTGATACGACGGAGCAAGCTCTTCGACGATCGGTCCGATGATGCGGCAGGGGCCGCACCACGGCGCCCAGAAGTCTACGAGAACGGGCTTGCCGCCCTGAACCGTGGTGTCGAAGTTGGCGTCGGTAACTTGCTGAACTGCGGTGCTGGTGGTATCGGCCATCTCTGATCTCCTGACTATCTCAATCGTACACAACAAATGCTTATTCCTTGCCGAGTGTACGCGACTGCTCGTCGCGGGCCGCCGACCACTCATCGGCAAAATTCAACCTGTCATCGGTTGTTCGCTTGCCGGAGACCTCTCCGGCGCAATAATCGGCCTGATGCCCCAGACCAACGTCGCCGTCCTGGCGCACCTCGTCGGATTTCTCATCGGCGCTGCGCTTTACGCGATGTTGTTCGGACTGGCGGCGCGCAGGCGGATCCCAACGGGTGACGGCGCCGATCCCGGCGACGATCGGCTCCCGCTGCTCACGGCGATTCTGGGCCTCATCTGGAACCTCACGGGGCTGGCGGCGTACGGCATCCGCGATTTCGCCGGACGCGATCCCGATCCGATGTTGATCGCCACGGCGTACAGCGCGCTCGGCTTTCTGCCGGCGGTCGTCGTGCATACCGTCTTGCGCTCGCAATCGCGCGAACAAACGCGCGGGGCCGCCCGCGTCTTCATCGTCGTCGCGTATTCGGTCAGCACGATCGCCGAGACGATTCTGTTCTGGTCCGCACGCCACGGTGTCGCGCCCGCGCCATCGGCGCTGCAGATGCTGACGTGGTCCTACGCCTTGCTGACCGTTCCGATTCTTCTTCTCACCGCGCAACGACGTGGATCGGCGCGAGGCTGGTCGATTCTCGCGCTGGCGCTGTTCGCGATTTCCGCGCTTCATCTCAGCCATCACGTGGCCAGCGAGGAATCGTGGGTCGAGGTGGTGGGGCATCACGCATCGATCCCGCTGATCTTCGCGATTCTCTATCAGGACTTTCGCTTCGCGCTCGCCGACCTCTTCCTCAAGCGTGCAATCTCTCTCTTCGTGCTGGTCACGCTTGCGTCGACTCTGTATTTCGGCATCGAGGTCCCCGTGCTCTCACAGCACGACTTCCGCAGCGACCCCGTGGCCGCCGGCCTCTCCGTGATCATCTGGGTCCTGCTCGCGCTCAGCTATCCCCTGCTCCAGCGCGTTTCGGGAAAGATTGTCGATCGCGTCGTTCTTCGCAGGCCCGACTACACCCAACTCCGCGCACGCATCCTCGAGCGCCTCGGCACGGTGGACCGCGACGCCGACGTACGGGACGTGTTGCGAGACGAGCTGCAATCGCTGCTGCCGACGATCGACGCAGATCCCGCGGAGCTCACGATCGAAATTCCTACGGCCGAAGCGCCTCGATACAGCATCAGCGTCGGCCCTCTTGCGGGCGGTCGCGTGCTTTTGTCGGACGACATCACGCTGCTGCGCGATGTCGCGCTCATGGCCGCGCGGCGCATCGACGCGCTCCGACTCTCGCGCGAGCGCTACGATCAAAGTCTTCGCGAGCAGGAGATCGGCAAGCTCGCGACAGAAGCGGAGCTGCGCGCGTTGCGAGCACAGATCAATCCGCACTTTCTGTTCAATGCGCTCAATACGATCGGCTTTCTGATCCAGACTGCTCCGCCGCGCGCGCAGGTGACGCTGATGAAACTGACGGCACTTCTCCGCGGTGTTCTCCGCACAGGTACGAGCGCGGCGACCCTCGGCCAGGAGATCGATCTCGTCGCTGCATACCTGGAGATCGAACGGGCCCGCTTCGAAGAGCGCTTGAACGTAACGTTCGATGTCGCCGACGAGCTGCGCGCCCTGTCGGTGCCACCACTCGTTCTTCAGCCGTTGGTCGAGAACGCGATCAAGCACGGCATCGCGATG
Source organism: Thermoanaerobaculia bacterium (assembly GCA_036382495.1). Lineage (GTDB taxonomy): Bacteria > Acidobacteriota > Thermoanaerobaculia > Gp7-AA8 > Gp7-AA8 > DASVHS01. Next base: position 3,325 of record DASVHS010000611.1, read on the forward strand.
AGCCGGGCCGGAGGACGCATCGAAATTTCGGCATCACGCTCCGATGATGAGCTGATGCTGAGAGTGCGAAACACGGGAGCCGCCACGACCGACCTCGCGATCGCGAGCGGACGCCGGCATGGCGTCGGCCTCATGAACCTCGATGCACGCCTTCGCAGCTACCTTGGCGGAACGGCACGCTTGACGCTCCACGCGTCGCCCACGGACACGATCGCCGAGGTGGCGTTGCCGGTATGAGGGAGAAGCTGCGGGTGGTCGTTGCGGATGACGAGCGTCCGGCACGGTCGGTCCTGATGTCGATGCTCGCCTCATTCGACGACGTCGCGGTCGTTGGCGAGGCTGCAAACGGAAGTGATGCGGTCGAGGTCATCGAACGGGAAAAGCCCGACCTCGCTCTGCTCGATCTGCAGATGCCCGAGGTTGACGGCATCGGCGTTGTTCGTTTGTTGAAGCGGTCATCGCTGCCGATGATCGCGTTCGTGACCGCCTACGATGAGTTTGCGGTGCGCGCTTTCGATCTGAACGCCGTCGACTACCTGCTCAAACCGGTCGACGCGGGCCGGCTGCGTGAAACGATCAGCCGGGCGATTGACCGTCTCGATCAGACTGATGCTCGCCGCGTGTCCGTCAGGAATCTCGAGGCTGCGGCGGCGGCGTACGACTCCGCGTTTCCGACACGACTGGTGCGCATTCCGGTGCGCAAGCGCGACGAGATCGTGCTCGTCACCGTCGAGCAGGTCGCATCGGTGATCGCGGATGGAGAGCTGCTGCACCTCACGACGGTGCGCGGCGACAAACATACGATCACGTACCGGCTCAAGGATCTCGAAGCGCGCCTCGACCCGGAGTTGTTCGTACGTCTCAGCCGCGGCGCCATCGCGAACGTCTCGATGATCACGAAGGTAACGCCGATGCCGGGCGGCACCTACGTGCTGACGATGACGAACGGCCAGCAGTTGAAGACGAGCCGGTTTCATTCGCGCATGCTGCGTGACCGTTTGTTGAAGCTGTGAAGCCATGTCGGGTTGAAGCTCGCATGTCATCCCGAGCGTGAGCGAGGGATCCGGGTGGGATGGGGAGGCCGGCCTCCCCAACACCCGGGTCCCTCGCTCCCGCTCGGGATGACATGGGGTCGGTCAGAACGTGTAGCGCAGTCTCACCGCGAGCATGCGCGGCGGGATCACGTGGGTTCCACC
>DASVHS010000612.1:0-7492 GCA_036382495.1 Thermoanaerobaculia bacterium
GCGGCGGGGCGGGAGACCCGCTCAACAACGGACAGAACCTGAATTCGCTCCTTGCGAAGTTGCTCCGCATCGATGTCGACTCGGCGACTCCGATTCCGCCGTCGAATCCGTTCGCGAATCGCGGCGACGCGCGAAAAGAGATCTGGGCGTACGGCCTGCGCAATCCGTGGCGGTTCTCGTTCGATCGCGAAACGGGCGATTTGTGGATCGCGGACGTCGGCCAGGACTCGTGGGAAGAGATCGATCTGCAGCCGGCCACCAGCGTCGGCGGCGAGAACTACGGCTGGCATCTGATGGAGGGCAAACATTGCTTCCGCCCAACCACGAACTGCAACGACGGCACGCTCACGCTGCCGATCCTCGAATACGACCACAGCGGCAGCAAGTGTTCGCTCACCGGCGGCTATCGCTATCGCGGCTCGCGCTTTCCGCGGCTTCAGGGTTTGTACATCTACGGCGACTACTGCACCGGCACAATCTCGGCGGCCATGCAGCAGGCCTCGGGCTGGACGACGAGGTCACTCATTCCGACAGCGTTTCCGATCAGCACGTTCGGCGAAGACGCGAATGGCGAAATCTACGTCGCGAACTATGGTGGCGGCGTGATCTACCAGATCGTCGACAACGACGCGCCGCCGTCGAAGCGTCGTTCCGTTGCCAGACACTGAATGTCGCGTCGCTTCGACCGCTTCGTCGCATCGCTGGCATGTGTGCGCCTCTCCGATCGCGCGTTCAATCAATACGCGGAGAGCGCGATCCGCCGTCGCAACCTGAAGCGCTATCTCGAGGAGATCGACGCGATCGGTCCCGACACGCTCCTCGTCGGTGAAGCGCCAAGCTATCGCGGCGGCCGCCTGACCGGCATCGCGTTCGTCAGCGAACGGATCATGCTCGACGGCGTCTCCATCGCCTCCCCGCCCGGCTACATCCTCGGCCCCGGATATCGAAAGGCGACCGAAGGAAATGAACTCTCCACCGAAGCAAGTGCGACGATGGTGTGGTCGACCATTCGGGGGATCGATCCGCTTCCAATGCTCTGGAACGCGTTCCCGTTCCATCCGTTCGACCGCGGGAACCCGCGCACCAACCGAATCCCCGACGCTTCGGAGCTCATCGCCGGCCAGCAGTTTCTAGCGGCATTGATGCGCCTCTTCAAGTTCCGGTCGATCGTCGCGATCGGCAATCAGGCCGCGCTCTCGCTCTCACGCATCGACATCGAGCACGAGAAAGTCCGGCATCCGTCTCAGGGCGGCAAACAGAAATTCGTGGCCGGCATGGCGCGCCTGACCGAGCGACGCGACTAGGGAACCTAGCCGCCGATGTGCGACATCTCGACTCTCTTCAGCCCGGCCGTCGCTTCCGATCGAACTTCGGAGTAGCGATCGTCACGCTTGCGCCACGTCGATGCGATCGCTGCGGTGATCTCATCGTCCGAGGCGCCGCCGCGCATCAGCGCGCGCAGATCGTGGCCTTTCGCGGCGAACAGGCAGGTGTACAACTCGCCTTCCGCGGAAAGACGCGCGCGCGTACAGCTCCCGCAGAACGGCTGCGTCACCGAAGTGATGATGCCGATCTCGCCCGCGCCGTCGGCGTAACGCCAGCGCTGTGCGACTTCGCCGAAGTAATTCGGATCGACCGGAACGAGCGGCCACTCACGCGAAATGCGCTCGCGGATTTCCGCTCCGGTGATCACGTCGTCGATGCGCCAGCCGTTCGTATTGCCGACGTCCATGTACTCGATGAAGCGGACGATGTGTCCGCTGCCGCGGAAATGGCGAGCGATGTCGACGAAGCTGCGATCGTTCCGGCCGCGGATCACCACGACGTCGATCTTGATGGGATCGAGACCGGCCTGCGCCGCGGCCTCGATTGCCTCGAGCACGCGCGCAACCGGCACGTCGACATCGTTGATCTTCCGGAACTCGGAGTCGTCGAGAGAATCGAGGCTGATGCTGATCCGGCTCAAGCCGGCATTCTTCAACGCCCGCGCCTTTTCGCGCGTCAGCAGCGAACCGTTCGTCGTCAACGTGAAGTCGCGGATGCCGTCGATCGCCGCGACCATCTCGATGAGGCGTTCGATGTTGCGGCGGATCAGCGGCTCGCCTCCGGTCAGCCGCACTTTCTCGACGCCGAGGCGGGCAAACGAACGCGTGAGCCGGGCGATTTCTTCGAATGTCAGCAGCTGATCGCGCTCGGCGAACACGAAGTCGCGTCCGAACACTTCGCGGGGCATGCAGTAGACGCAGCGGAAGTTGCAGCGGTCAGTGACCGAGATCCGCAAATCGTGAAGGGGGCGCCCGAGCGCGTCGACCGTGGACATGGAGCCGACGACGTTACGCCGGAGGAAACAAAAACTCCAGTACCTTGCGGACTCGCGCGGCCCAGGCGCGCTCGCTGTGATCGGCGCGCCGGTCCTCGTGGTAGAGCAGGCTCTCGTCGTTCCAGCCTTTGGCGCGCAACCGGTCGCGAAGGGCCTGTGCGCCGCTGACCGCGTCGCCGCCCTCACGCCCGCCGACGTCCAGCCACACGCGCGGCCGGTGCGGCCCGGCGAATTCGTCGACTTCGCGCAGGATGACTCGATCATTCCACCAGACCGAGGGCGACATCACCGCGACGCGCGAAAACGCGTGCGGGTACTTCGCCGCGATATACATCGCCAGCAGACCGCCGAGCGACGATCCGCCGACCGCGGTGTGCTCGCCGTCGCCGAGTGTGCGGTAGCTCGCGTCGATGACGGGCTTGAGCTCTTCGAGAAGAAAACGCGCGTAGTCGTCGGCACGGCCGCCGCCGTTCCTCTTCGGATCGTGCGTCGGCGCGTACTCATTGATGCGCGACGGTCCGGCGTTGTCGATGCCGACGATGATCATCGGACTCGCCGTCCGCGACCCGATCGCTTCATCGGCCGCCTCGGCCAGACGCCAGTGTTGGCCGGGGATGAATGCGCGATGCGGCTCGAACAGGTTCTGCCCGTCCTGCATGTACAGCACGGGATAACGTCGATCGTCGTGGTCCTCGTAGCTGGCAGGGAGGTACACGGTGACATCGCGTGTGTTGCCGAGGATCTTCGATTCGAATGCGGGGATGCGGTCGAGGCGGCCCTGGCGAACGGCGGCGCGTCGATTCTCCAGCCCGAACGCACGGCGGAAAGTCGAGCGAAGCGTGTCAGCCATGTCTCGCATCGGAGGGTCAGGGTCGGAGATCGTCAAGCTTTGATGTGGTGGTAGCCGCTGCGGAAGTAGACGAGCGGCGCGCCTTCACGCGCACGCATGTCGACGACCTCGCCGATGAAGATGGAGTGATCGCCGCCCGGCAACTGCTCACGGACACGGCACTCGATCGTGCAAAGAGCCCCTTCGATCAGCGGGATTCCCAGTTCGCCCCGCCTCGTGGCCGCGCCGGCGAACTTGTCGTCGACTTTTTTCGAAGCAAACCGGTTCGAGACATCGGACTGCTCCGAACCGAGGATGCTCACTCCGAATTTCTTCGAAGAAGCGACGGCGTCGTGTGATTTCACCGATTTTTCGATGCAGACGAGGACGAGCGGAGGATGCAGCGAAAGCGATGCGAATGAAGCGACGGTCAGTCCGTAGGGCTTCCCTTCGTGTTCTGTGGTTACGATCGTCACGCCGCTGGCGAAGTGCGACATCGCCAGCCTGAACTGTGCGTCATCGACCATTGCGGCGCGCAGTATAGCTCTCAGCTCTCAGCTCTCAGGAGTACCTGGCTTCGTTCTGCGAACAGCTAAGAGCTGACAGCTGAGAGCTCCGTTCTTCTTCACGATTGCAATTGAACGCGTTTTCGTTAGAATCCAGCCGAATTCCAACGCAGTCGTCGATCCAAATCTGCCGAGAAGGTGTGTCATGAAAAAAACCGTCCTGGGTGTGCTTCTCCTGTTGTGTGCAACGGTCGGCTTCGCGGCCGATCGTCCGGCCGCCCCCGAAATCGCCGCTCCGGTCAATGGCGACGACTGGCTGAAACTCAGCAGCAGCGAGAAACTCTTCTGGTCGATCGGTTACTCGCAGGGCTATCAGGATGCTCTCGAAAAGATCGACGTCACGTCCGGGCCGGGAACGCCTTGTGCCGGTCTCGCCGCACGCACCGAGCGTCAAAGCTCGACCGCCGGCAAAGTGAGCGGGTTCGAGCTCGTGAGCGGTCTGGAGCGCTTCTACTCCGATCCTGCGAACACGGCCATTCCCGTCGGCGCAGCGATTCGAATCTATCTGCTGCAGGCCAGCGGGAAAGATCAGGCCACCGTGCAGGAACTGATCGACACGGCCCGCCAGCTCGGTGCCCAGACCCGGCGCACGACTGCACAACGATAGCGGCACCTTCCCGGGTTGAAACGCGGTAAAATCCGCGACAGTCCGGGGAGGTTCCATGCGCAGCTTCAGCCTCGCTGTTCGTGTCGTGGCCATCGTCGCGGTGTTCAGTGTGTCGGCTGTCGGGCAGCAGCCTGCGGTCCTCCTCTATCCGTCGACATCGATCGATCTTCCGATCGAACCGGCGCGCCTGCAGACACCGATGACTCTCGGCGACGCGGCGCAGCACAATGACTTCCCGCTGTTCGATGCGATGTTCGGCGCGGCGTCCGCCCGCGAAGCGTCCGCGTATGCAGAGCTTCATTCCTTCTGGAAATGGTCGATGACCGATCCGGTCGGCGCGTTCTACGGCGACGACACGCACGCGCGTTTCGCGGCGGAGTATCCCGACTACGCGAACTACATCGCGGACTTTGGAATCATCGATTCGCACGGCCGCGCGTTTTATCCATCGGCCGAGACACGCAGCTTCCTGTTGCGCAAAGCGATCAGCGGGCGGGCGGCGATGGTAGCGGAAGTTGCGCCAAAGCCAGTACGTAAAGCTTCTTCTGTGTGGGTGCCGGCTTCAGCCGGCACTGTGCGGGCTGAAGCCCGCACCCACACAGCTGCAGTCAAAAAACATGCAGTCAAGACCGCTGCGGTCAAGACTGCTGCACTCAAGCCGTTTGCAATCAAGACAGTTGCGGTCAAGCCGGTACTAGTCAAACCGGTTGTCGTCAGGCCGGTTGCGGTCAGGACAGCTGCGGTGAAGGCGACGATCCCCGTTCCTGTTGCGCCGAAAACCGACGCGCGGTTTGGTCGCGGACTCCTGCTGATGATCGCGGGACTCATCGCACTCGGCATGCTGTCGCTCGTGTTCTCGGCTTCCGGCGACGAAGAGCCGCCGCACGAGCAGGAGGAGCCGGTCGAACCGTTGCGCGTCATTCCGAAAAAGACCGCGTAAGAAACTCTCTCTGGGCCACGCCGTAGAATCCGGTCGTGGCGCGCCTCCGCGACTGGGTCGATCTCGGCAAAACGACAATCACGTCGCTGAAAGCGGACGACGTCACCAGTCTTTACGCCCTGGAGTGGCCGCAGACTAAAGACGTACTGATCGCGGATCACCACACAGCGATCGAGTCCGATCAGCGCAGCGTACGCCGCTGGTTCCGGACCGTCAGTGCGATTCTGTTCGGGCTCGCCAAACGACTCTCCCCGCTGCGCCGCCTGCTGTTCGTCCTCGCGCAGGTCTTCTTCATCATCAGTCTGGCCGGCCTCGCGGGGAAGATGCACTCGCTGCCGCTGCGTACGTTCGCGGAGATCACCGCGACGTTCGTCGTCATGACCGCGCTCCTGGCGATGGAGCTGATCGACAAGATCAAGATGCGCGACGAGCTCGCACTCGCGCGTGAGCTGCAGGCCAGCCTCATCCCGAAGCAGCCGCCGCAGACCGCGCAGTGGGAGATCGCCGCGTTCAATCACATCGCCAATACAGTCGGCGGCGACATCTATGACTTCGTCGAACTGCCTGACGGCCGGATCGCTGTGCTGTTCGGCGATGCGTCGGGCCACGGGATGGCGGCCGGACTGGTGATGGCCGTTGCTCATGCCGCGTTTCGCACGCAACTCGACGTCGATGCTTCACCGGCCGCGATCACGTCAAGCCTGAATCGCATCCTCTGCCGCACCGGCGGATCGCGATCGTTCTTCTCGAGCTGCTACGTTCTGCTGTCACCCGACGGCGAGTTCGTGGCCACGCTGGCCGGGCATCCGCCGATCCTGAAAATCAACGCCGCCGGCAAAGTCGTCGAACGCATCGGCCTCGGCGCCTACCCCCTGGGCGTGAAGAGCGGGCTGCACTGGGATGAAGTCCGCGGAAACCTGATGAGCGGCGAGCGTCTTCTGCTTCACTCCGACGGATTGACCGAGGCGCGCAATACGACGGACAGGGAGTTCGGCGACGACTACGTCGAGGCGATCGCGAGCTGGCAGCCGGGCGCTTCGTCGCAGGCGCTCGTCGACGAGCTCGTCGCGGAGTGGCGTGCGTTCACGACCAGCAAGCCGATCGACGACGACATGTCGATCACGGTCCTCAGGAAACGGTAACGCGATGCTCGACCAGGCCCTCGAAGACCTGCAGCGCGAGATCGACGCGGCCGAGCGGTGCCGAGACCTGTACTCCAGCCACTGAATCGCGAACGCGCTCGAGCGTCTCGCGCGCGATCGTGACGCCTTCGCGCAAACCGAACTCCTTGCCCTTGTCGCTCGCGATGCGCATGCGCTCCATGACTTCGTCGGGCACCGAGACGCCGGGCACTTCGTTGTTCATGAACTGAGCATTGCGGTGCGACAGCAGCGGCCAGATCCCGGCGACGACCGGCAGATCCATGTCCTCGATGCGATGCAGGAACGTCTCGAGTTGCCTCACGTCGAAGACCGGCTGGGTGATCGCGTACTCCGCGCCCGCTTTGACTTTCCATTCGAGCCGCCGCAGCTCGTAGTCGAGATCGAGGTGACCGGGATTGACGCCGACACCGATCGTGAAGCACGTCGGTTCGCCGAACGGATTGCCGCCGAGGTCGAGGCCGTGATTCAGGAGGTTGACCATGTTGGTCAGACCGATCGAGTCGATGTCGAACACCGCGGTCGCTTCCGGATACGGTCCCATCTTCGGCGGATCGCCGGTGATCAGGAGCATGTTTTTCAGTCCCAGCGCCGCGCAGCCGAGGAGATCGGAGTGCATGCCGAGGAGGTTGCGGTCGCGGCAGCAGTAGTGAAGAACGGTCTCGATCCCGACGCGCTGCTGCAGCAGGACAGCGACGGCGATGGCGCCCATGCGGTTCTGCGCGCGCGGGCCGTCAGGAACATTGACCGCGTCGACGCCAGCGTCCTTGATCAACTGCACCGACTTGATCATCGCCTCGGGGTTCGGCCCTTTCGGCGGTGTGATCTCGATGGTCGTGACGAACTCGCCCTTCGCGATCTTGTTTCCCCAACGAGACCGGTCGCAGAAGGGCGTCGGCTGCACGCCGCGCGCGGGCTCGTTCACCTGATCGCGCTCGACGATCACGAACGTGCGCCGCGGCGACAGCGGACGAACTGCGTCAGCCATGTTCTTGATGTGCTCGGGCGTGGTGCCGCAGCAGCCGCCGAGGAACTTGACGCCTTTGTGGATGAGACGCTTCGCGTACTTG
>DASVHS010000613.1:0-2006 GCA_036382495.1 Thermoanaerobaculia bacterium
AGCAAACTGATGATTTCGGCGCGTGGCGTTGGTTTCGGTTTCAAAATGACTTGCGGCATCGCGGCCTCCGGTTACAGGCGCTTTCGCGCAATTCCATGATTCGTCCGCGGCAACCGTCGCTCGGTGCCCCGCCTCACATGGTCATGTGACGGTTGTCATAGGCCCGACTGACGGCGGAGCATTCACTGGCATTCGTGCTGAAACCGGTAGAACTCGAGATCGAGCTGTTCTGCCGCGGCATGCGCCTCGATCCGGCCTGTTTCGGCAACCCTGACGCGCATCGCATCAACCGCACACGCGCGGGACTCGGATCGGGACTCGAGATTGTGATCGATGCACGACCGAAGCCGATCTGGGTCAACGTCCCGGTCGTCGAGCGGTTCGCGCAGACATCACCATTTTCATTACACGTCGAGAACGGAGCGTTCCACATCGCCGACTCGCGCGACGGAGCGGGATATCAGGTGCAGATTCCGCCGCCGCCGGAGTGGTATTCGCGACAGACGTCGGCCGGCGTCGACATGCGCCGCATCGGCATCATGCAGGGCAACTACCTCGGCATCTACGTTTCGAACCGTTGCCTGTACTGGACCTGGACGCCGTCTCTGGCGTGCAAGTTCTGCACGACCGGCGAGAACGTCGGCGTGGCCGAGGAATCGCGAAAGAATGTCGCTGATGTCGTGGAGGTGGCCCGCGCGGCACGCGACGAGTCGGGATGCATCTTCACGCACTTCAATACCGGCTATCACCACGAGGAGCGCGCCGATCGCGAGGTGATCCACGGTCTTCGTCAGTGCGAGCCGTTCGTTCGCGCGGTCCGCGAGCAGGTCGGCGGCTTCATCGGCGTGCAGGCAGTGCCGGTCAAGCGAGCCAGTTTCCATGAGTACGATGAATTGATCGAAGCGGGCGCGGACCATTTCTCGTTCTGTTACGAGTTCGAGGATCCCGAGGTGTTCGCGAAGATCTGTCCGGGCAAGGCGAAGACAGTCGGCCAGAACGCATTCTTCAACGCGATGGAGTTCACTTCGCTGCGCCTCGGCAAAGGACGAGTGTCGGGCGAGATCATCGCCGGCGTCGAATCGATCGCTGCCACGAAGCGAGGAATCGACCGCATCGTGAATGCCGGCGCGTTTCCGACCGTGTGCATCTTCCGTCCCACGATCGGCAGCGAGATGGAAGACACCCCTCCGCCCGACCCCGAGGAGATGAAGGAAGTGTTCGCGTACATGTACGAGGCGTGCCGCCGCGCCTCGATCCCGATCGGAATCCTTCCGATCGAGGTCTCGCTCGTCGTGCAGCCGGAAGAAGCGGGCGCACTCGTCGAGCCGAGTATCGGCAAGGCGATGTACTCGCTGACGAATCGTGCGCTCCGCCAGTTCGCGCGGCCGTATGTCGCGTGGAAGAAGCATCCGCGGAACGCCGCGGCGTGACAGTCATCACCCCGACACGTGCCCCGCATCATGGGTCGAAGTCTGTCGGCATCCCTATCTTGATAAAGAGCGCGGAGGTGCGCCATGTGTCTAGGGATGCCCGGCCAGATCATCGAAGTTAAGGGAAACAGAGCACTCACCGACTTCTGGGGAACACGCAAGATCGTGAAACTCGACGCTCTTGACGTATCGGTCGCGCCGGGCGACTACATCCTCAACCATGCCGGCTCCGCCGTTCGCAAGATCGAAGCGGCGCTCGTCGCCGAAACGATAGCGCTCTACGAGGTCGTCCTCTGCGAGGCTTGTGAAGACCCCATCGCTACCGACATCGTCCACGAGCTCGAAGCCGCAGAAGCGTTCGAGCTCGTAACAGCGTGAGGCGCTCATGACCAGCCCGACAGTGCTCTGGGAAATCACGCGCTCGTGCGCGCTCGAATGTCCGCATTGCCCGAAACCCGGCGATGACGGCCAGCGCAGCGCGGAAGAGCTCTCGACATACGAAGCCTACAAGACGGTGGATCAGATCGCGGCGCTCGCGCCGAGGCAGTTCATCATCACCGGCGGTGATCCGCTGGC
>DASVHS010000614.1:0-2885 GCA_036382495.1 Thermoanaerobaculia bacterium
GTTCAGCGCCAGCGCCTGCTTGTACGATTTCACGGCCTCTTCGTGCGGGAAGCGGTTGTTGTGCGTCCATAGAACCAGGCCTCTTGCCAGGTGGGCCTCGGCCAGGTTCGGATCGAGCGCCAGCGCCTTCTCGACCGCGACCTGCGCGTCCTCCTCGAGGCGCGCGTTCTCGTCTCGAGCCTTGTAGAAGAAAGACTTGATGTGGTACGCGCGCGCCAGTTCCGCGTACGCCAGCGCAAATTTCGGATCCAGCGAAACTGCCTTTTCGAGCAGCTTGATGGCCTTGTCGTTGTTGACCGGATTCTCGTTCGAGACATTGACCTTCGCGTGCACGTACGCGTCATACGCGCGGCTGTCGGGCGTGTAAGCGGCCTTGCTTCGTATGGGCGTCGATTGCGGCGCGACTGGAACAGCCGGCGTGACCGGTGATATCCGCCGGGAAACAATCATCGCGCCAGCGAAGACAATCAGTGCCGCGACGGCAGCGAACACGAACCATCCCGGCATGTTCCTCACGGCACGTTGCTGCAACAGCTCGGTCCGAACGACGTCGCCGGACTCGGCCTTCTGCAGGACGGCCCTGAGATCGGAAGCGACATCCGCGATCGAAACGTAGCGGTCGGCAGGATCTTTGGCGATGCAGCGGCTGACAATCGCCTGCAGTTCCGCCGGCGCAGTCGGCGGCAACTGAGCCGCGTCGGTATTGACGATCTTCTGCATCGTCTCGAAAGCGGATGATCCCTGGAACGTTCGCACTCCCGAGAATGCCTCGTGAAGAATGCAGCCGAACGCGAAAATGTCTGAGCGAGCATCGACATCCTTGCCGAGAACCTGCTCAGGCGACATGTAACCGACCGTCCCCATCACGATTCCATCGGCCGTCGCCAGTCCGCTGTCGGGTGCGTTCAAACCTGTATGCTCGATCAGCTTGCCCAAACCGAAATCCGCGACCTTCGCATATCCGTCGCGCGACACGAGGATGTTCTCCGGCTTGAGGTCGCGGTGCACGATGTGAGAGTCGTGCGCTTTCGCCAACGCGTCTGCGACCTGGACGAGGTAGCGCAGAGTCTGACTGCCGGCAGGCGTGCCCGTCGAAAGTTCACGAAGCGTTCTGCCGTCCACGAATTCCATCGCGATGAACTGCCCGAACTCGCTTTCACCGACGTCGTACACATGGACGATGTGAGGATGGTTCAGCGAAGACAGGATCTTCGCTTCTCGTTTGAAACGGAGGACGGGCTCCATGTCGGTCGTCAGCTCCGGCCGCAGAATCTTCAATGCGACATCGCGGTCGAGCGCCTCGTCGCGGGCCTTGTAAACCTCACCCATCCCGCCTCGCCCGAGCAGCGACTCAATGCGGTAACGCGCCAGCTTCGTGCCGCGGGACAGTTGCATGGAACCGCCCATTGTAGGGATGAAGCTCAGGTTTCGACGGCGGTGAGCAGAATCGAGCGTTCGATCACTGTCCTGTCTTCCCGTCACTCATCCCGCGGAAGTCGCAGCCATCTTGCGAAGCTCGAATCGCTTGAGCTTTCCGGTCGCCGTCTTCGGCAGCTCGTCCAGAAAGCTGATCGTCCTCGGGCACTTAAACGGCGCGAGTAATCCCTTTGCGAACTCGCGCAGCTCGCGAGCGATCTCGTCACTCGCAGTGATTCCCGCGCGAAGTACGACAAAGGCGTGAGGCTTATCGAGGCCGTGTTCGTCCGCGACCGCGATGACGGCGCATTCGATGACGGACGGATGTCGGATCAGCGCCGCCTCGACCTCGACCGGCGAGACCCAGATACCGCCGGCCTTGATCATGTCGTCGCTGCGGCCTCCGTGAACATAGACGCCATCCGCGTCCCGCGAGTATTTGTCACCGGTGCGGATCCACTCGCCTTTCAACGCCGACTTCGTCGCCTCGTGCTTGTTCCAGTAAAGCGCCATCGTCGAGTCGCCGCGGACGATCAGGTCTCCCATCTCGCCGGTGCCAACGGATTGGCCGCGATCATCAACGATGTCGAGCTCGTATCCCTCGACCGGTTTTCCGCTCGACCCGGGGCGAATGTCGCCGCGTCGATTCGTGAGAAAGATGTGGCAGATCTCCGTCGAGCCGATCCCGTCGAGGATGTCGGCGCCGGTGCGAGCGCGCCACCGTTCGAGGATTGCGGCGGGTAGCGCTTCGCCCGCGCTGACGCACGTGCGCACCGACGTGAAGTCTGCGGGAACACCGTCGTCGATCGCAGCGAGCATGTTCGCGTATGCAGTGGGGACGCCGAAGAACAACGTCGGGCGATGGTCGCGCACCACGTCGAAGATCGCGGCGGGCGCAGAACGTCCCGCGAACAACACCGCGGTCGCGCCGACGTGAAACGGAAAGTACTGCGCGTTACCGAGTCCGTACGCGAAGAACAGTTTGGCGACACTGAAGCATCGATCGTCGGCGCGGATTTTGAGAACAGAGCTTCCATACGTCTCGCAGCAGACCCACATGTCGTGCTGCAGATGAACAACACCTTTGGGCTCGCCGGTCGTGCCGCTCGAGTAGAGGAAAAACGCCATCGCATCGCGGTGTGTCTCCGCGTACTTCGGCTGCGCGGACGCAGCCTGAACGCGCGTCCGCATCTGTTCCACTGTCCAGACTTCGGTATCGATCGAGGCCAGCTCGGACGGTTCGATGATCAGCGGATCGACGACCGTGATGCGCGCACCACAATCGTCGAGGACATTGCGGTAGTCGGCCGCCTTCAACAGCGTGTTGAGCGGAACGGCGACGGCGCCCGCGGCGATCGAGCCCCAGAAGCCGATCGACAACCATCGGGAATCAGGCGCAATGAATGCGACCCGTTCGTCGCGGCGAACACCCGCGTCACGGAGAACAGTCGCGAGCCGGCGCACCGCCT
>DASVHS010000615.1:0-2989 GCA_036382495.1 Thermoanaerobaculia bacterium
ATCGCTCGTGAGACTTCGTCGCGCTCTCCGAACCGCTTTCGCCGCCGCACTTCTCCTCACCATATCCTGCGCCGGTACGAACGCGCATCGTCTTCGTCGAGCGACTGTCCCGCACCGTTCGCGAACGCAACGCGGAACGGCGCATGCTGAATCGTGACGCGAAGTGCGCTCGTCGCAATCGTCGACCGGGCGGCGTCGCTCGAAAACGTCGCACCTGGTTCACCGAGGTCGCGATTGATGACTGCGTATGAGTGATCGCGGCCTTCCCGGCCGGCCGCCGTGATGCGGACGCGGATCACTTCCGGAGACAGCGCCGATCGCGGTCCACTGCCCTCGCGCCGGAGTGGCAACGGTGGCGACGACGAGCAGCAGCAGGGCGGCGGAAGCTCTGACGTTTGTGCGCATGGCTCGCGATTCTAGATCAGCAGCGGATACCATCGTGCCCATGTCATCCCGAGCCGCGAAGACGGCGAGGGACCTGGGCGGTGGGGAAGAGTTCCCACCACCCAGATCCCTCGCGCTCTTCGGCGCTCAGGATGACAAGAGCACGATGATCCGCACGATCACAGCCACCGAGTACGTCATGCCGCTCCGCGAAGGGGGCTCGCTGCCGGCCATCGTCGAGGGCGATGACGACGGCACGTACGTGCTGAAGTTCCGCGCCGCGGGCCAGGGTGCGCGCGCGCTCATCGCCGAGCTCGTATCCGGCGAGCTCGCCCGCGTCCTGGCGCTCCCCGTCCCGGAAATCGTGTTCGCGATGCTCGACGCGCGGATGGCGAAGACCGAGCCCGATCCCGAAATCCAGGATCTGCTCCGAAAAAGCGAAGGACTCAATCTCGCGCTCGACTATCTCCCCGGCTCGATCACGTTCGATCCGATTGTGGAAGTGCCGATTGCCGGGAAGTCGCGGCTGGCATCGGCGATCGTCTGGTTCGACTCGCTGGTCACGAATGTCGATCGCACGGCAAAGAACACGAACCTGCTCGTATGGCATCGCAAACTATGGATGATCGATCACGGTGCGACGCTCATCTTTCATCACAACTGGGATGATTACCTGACGCGCAGCCGCAATCCGTATCAGCAGATCGGCGATCACGTGCTGTTGCGCTGGGCGGACGACATTCGCGGAGTCGATGATGAGCTCGCGGCGCGGCTGACACCGGACGCGATCGCGAAGGTCATCGACCTGATTCCGGAGTCCTGGCTCGGCGACGAGCCACGATTTTCCAGCGTGAACGAACATCGGGCCGCGTATCGTGAGTACCTGATGCGACGACTGCAGCCGCCGCGCGACTGGATGGAGGACGCCGTTCGTGCCCGAACGCTTCGCGTTTGATTACGCCGTCGTGCGTGTGGTTCCGCGCGTCGATCGTGGCGAGTTCCTCAACGTCGGCGTGATCGTGTTCTGTTCGACGCGCGCGTATCTCGAATCGCGGATCGAGCTCGATCCCGTGCGTCTGCAGGCGCTCGCGCCGGCGATCGACCTCTCCGTCGTCGAGAGCTATCTCGAAGCGATCCCGAAAGTCTGCGAAGGCGGCGGCGACGCCGGCTCAATCGGCAGTCTTCCCCAGCGTGCGCGTTTCCATTGGCTCGTCGCGCCGCGCAGCACGATCATCCAGACGTCGGCGGTTCATTCAGGCGTGCATGAAGATCCGAAGATCGCGCTCGACAATCTGTTCGAGAAGCTCGTGCGGGCTCCGAAGGCTCTGTGAGATGTGCGAGCTAAGAGTTGCCCGGCCCAGTCAACTCGGCGTCATGCCCAGGGCATCCGGCATGACGCGGCCCGGATTGCTTCATCTTTGCGCTCACCGTCTCGGCAGTGTTCGTGCCCGCCATCCGCTGGCTTCACGTCGCGCAGGCGTCGATGTACGTCGCTGCAGTCCTTCTCAGTAACCGGCGAAGTCCCTGGGGCCATTTCGTCGGAGCTTCCGCTGCGGGCCTCTGGAATGTTCTGGCGATGTTCGCCTCGCCCCTTTTCGTCGAACTGATCGACCATCCGACGCGACCTGATCTGCTTCTCCAAGGCCTTGCATGGCTTGCCAATCTCGCCGTCGTCGTCGGGAGCGTCTGGGCATTTTCGAGGCTAACGACCAAGTCGCGCCGAGAGATCGCCCGCCTCGCTATTGCGTTCGTGGGGGTCACGGCTTTCCTGATCGGGGCTACGGCGATTCTTGCGCCGGACTACCTAGTTGCCTTCACACAAGCGCGCCACCCTCACTGGCCGTGGACTCGCTCCTGATTACGTTGGGATGACGTAACTCTTTCCGCTCAATAGAGTGCATTTAGAACCCGACGCAGGTCTGGAAACGCTCGGTCGAAGTAAAAGGTCGGCAATTTATCTCTGAGCCTTCGCTTCGTCGCACGTTGGAGAAGATCAAACCATTTCGCATCGGTAGTGAAATGAGTTACGTACGGGATAGCGGAGAGATGGCTAAAGTCCCGCAGATCACCGCCATCCACGGCCGAACTGACATTCGATCGGTACTCCTCCCAGGCGTCCCAGCCGAGCCTCCATGCCGGGCATACATCGGGGTTCGCGTGTAGCCACTTCACAAATGCACCTAAACCTCCTTTCGGCTCCGACATCCCGCCCGCAATCAAATGTCGCTTCACTGCCGCTTCGCGCGCGGCTCTCGTACCACGTGCCGAACCGTGAATCGCGCGGGCCTCATCGAGCGCTTTTACCATGCGTTCAGTGTAGGTCGCGTTCCAGCGAAGTGACTCAGGGCTCATTGCGAGCATTCGTACTTGAGCCGACATCGGCAATCGATCGAGCATCGAGGTGGCATCATCCTCTATCCACAGGTCCGTCGCCCCGCTGATGGGCTTCCAAGTTGTCTTGTAGAAGCGGTCCACGAACGGGTCGACTCTCGCGACTTGCTGTGGAGTGCCGCTCTCCCACGCACGGAACGCCGCGCGGAACTCTCGTGGAACGATCGTGGATGTCCTGATGAACCCGTGAGGAACAACGTCGAAGTATTCGACC
>DASVHS010000616.1:0-9230 GCA_036382495.1 Thermoanaerobaculia bacterium
CGAAGTTCGAATTAAGAATTAAGAATTAAGAATTAAGTTCGTTTCGTTCTTAATTCTTAATTCTTAATTCGAAATTCTTAATTTCCAAGTCCACTCGACGACCTCTTCGCCGTGACCGCCCCTGTGGTATTTGAGCCACACTCATGACTTACTTACACCACAGAATGCTATTCGGCTACGGGGACGCTACTTTTGCTTAATCACTGATTCGCAAGCGGTTAGTCTTGCCAGACGCCCCCTCCCACCCGTGGCACTTCCCTCGCTCTAGGGCGGGTAGACATGTACGTCCAGCGAAAGACGATCAATACAAACGTCGGCATCACCGGCATCGGCCTCCACTCCGGCATCTACACAAAAGTCGAACTTCATCCCGTTCCCGCGGGACAGGGGATCACGTTCGTGCGCGCGGACCTGAATGGTCTTCGCATTCCTGCGCTGCAGGCATCAACGACCGCGCTCGACTACGCGACGACAGTCGGCAAAGACGATGTCGCCGTTGGAACGGTCGAGCACCTTCTGTCGGCGATCATGGCCTGCGGTATCACCGACGTGGACATTCACATCGATGGGCCGGAAGTGCCGATCGTCGACGGCAGCGCGCTCCCGTTCATGCATCTCATCGACGCCGCCGGTGTCCGCGAGCTGCCGGCGCAGATTCCGGTCCTTCGCATCACCGAGCCGATCGAGATCACCGACGGCGACAAGAGCATCCGCATCACACCGTCCAATCGTCTCGTGCTGAAGTACAAAATCGACTTCGACCATCCGACGATCGGCAAAGAGACGTTCCATTTCGACTTCGAGCACGACAACTTTCTCAAGAAGATTGCGCCGGCGCGCACGTTCGGCTTCATGCGCGACGTCGAAAAGCTTCGCGCCGCCGGTCTCGCTCGCGGCGGTTCGGTGGAAAACTGCGTTGTTCTCGATGACCGCGGCGTCGTCAACGGCCCGCTCCGCTTCAAGGACGAATTCGTCCGCCACAAGATCCTCGACCTCCTTGGCGACCTCGCGCTGATCGGCCGTCCGATCGTCGGCGAGATCACCGCGCACCGTGCCGGCCACGCGATGCATTCGCGATTCGTCGAGAAGATTCTTCGAGTTGCGGCAATCGAGCATCCCGCCGGAGCGCATCAGCCCCGCGCGGCCGAGAGCTTCGCGTAACGTCCAAGCTCCAGGCTCTCAGCTCTAAGCTCTCAGGGAGAATGGCTGAGAGCTGAGAGCTCATATGTGGTAAAAAAGCCACACGTGGCTCGGATCTCATTCGCCGTTCTGATTTTCCTCGTCGCCGGTGGCTCGTTCGCCGCCGATCCGCGCATCGAGAGTCTCTCCGCGACTTCGAATGGTGGCAAGGTCACCGTTCACTTCGCGCTCGCGGATGCGTTCCTGTCCGCCGACATGGTCCAGTCGCTCCAGAGTGGGCTGCCGACGAGCGTCAGGTACGAGGCGGAGGTCTATCGCGATCGTCCGAACTGGTTCGATGAGTCGGTCGGCCGGTCGCGCATCGAAGTCATCTGCACGTTCAACTCGGTGACGCGCGAATACCTGCTCAATTACCGGCGCGACCGGAAACTCGTGCGATCCGAGACATTCTCGGATCTCGTTGCGCTGCAGAAAGCGATGACGTCGATCGACGAGCGCGATCTCTTCGACATCGGCAGTCGCCGTCCGTACAAGATGAAAGTCCGCGTCCGCGCTGACCTGATGCGCTCGTGGCGTTTCTACGTGATCCCGTGGGAAGTCACGACGCGCTGGCGCGAGACACGTGTGCAATGTCCGGAGTGCAAGCCGTGAAAGCGCGCGACGTCGTCCTCCGCTATCGAAAGGATCCGCGCTTCATCATCACCGTGCCGCTGGTCATCCTCGCGGCCACGAGTCTCGTCTACTACCTCATCCAGCGCGCCAAGGAGTTGACGCCCGAGGCGTTGCAGAGCCAGGTACTGCTGTTCGTTCTCTGGAACATCAACGTCCTGCTCATCGTCGGCATCGTCTTCATGCTGCTGCGCGGCGTCATCAAACTCGTCCTGGAGCGACAACGCGGCATCATCGGATCGCGGTTCCGCACGAAGCTCGTCGTCACTTACGTCGCCGCGTCGCTGCTGCCCGTCGGGCTGCTGTTCTTTGTGGCCACGGACATGATGCGCGTCTCCATCGACCGCTGGTTCACCACCCCCGTCCGCACGATCCTCGGCAACGGCGAGGCGATCGCGCAGATGGCCCAGGACCAGGCCGCGATGAACGCCCTCGGTGCCGCGCGGGAAATCGCCGCGACACCGGCGAGCCGCGACGTGGCGCAGATGGACAGCGTGTTCCTGCGCGTCCTGCAGTTCCACAACGTGCAGCTCGCCGGCATCTATCGCGACGGTGCGCTGGTGAAGTTCCAGGCTGATCCGCGCGCGCCGATCCAGGAGGTCTCCGACCCGCCGCAGCGATTCTTCGACGACGTGCAGCGCAACGGATCGAGCACGAAGATCGACGTGGCGCCAAGCGGCAAATGGATTCGCGCCGGTGTCCGCGTCGACGGCCACGAAGTCGCGGTGTCGGGCGTGTTCGTTCCCAACGCGATCAACAAGATGATCGACGAGTCGATCATCGCCAATCGAAATTTCCTGCAGCTTCGCTCGCAGCGCCAGACGCTGAAGGCCTCGCAGACATCGCTGTTTCTCGCGGTGACGCTGGCGATTCTGTTCGGCACGTTGTGGACATCGATCTACGCTTCGCGCCGGATCACGATCCCGATCAAGGCCCTGGCCGAGGCGACCGGAACGCTGGCGGGCGGTGCGTATGGAACGCGTGTCGACGTCGTGGCCACGGATGAAATCGGACGGCTGATCGACTCATTCAACGCCATGTCCGGTCAGCTCGCCGCGCAGCGCCAGGAGCTGACGGAGACGAACCAGCGCATCGACAGCGAGCGCGGGTTCATGCAGACGATTCTCGACAGCGTCGCCACCGGCATCCTGGTGTTCAACGACGATCTGGAACTGTTGAGCATCAACCGCGCCGCCGTGCAGATGATGCATCTCGACGACATTCCCCATCAGACTTCGCTCAAGGACGTCCTCGCCGGCGACCTCTCTCCGATCGGCGACGCGTTGCGTGAGCTCACGACGCGCGGCACGCGAGCGCGTGAAGTGACGCTCATCCGCGGCGGCGAGCTCCGTTACCTCGAAGTGTCCGTCGCGCGTCTGGGCGAACAGGCGGGCTGGGTCGCGGCCATCGAAGACTCGACGCAGCTCGTGCAGGCGCAGAAGCTCGCCGCGTGGAACGAAGCGGCGCGCCGCATCGCGCACGAGATCAAGAATCCGCTGACGCCGATCCAGCTCTCCGCGGAGCGCATCGCCAAAAAGTTTGCGAACCAGGACGCGGACACGGCCGAGGCGGTCGAGCAGGGGACGAAGACCATCGTGTCCGAGGTCACGCATCTCAAGCGGATGGTCGACGAGTTCTCGCGGTTCGCACGTATGCCGGCCGTGCACATGCGCCACGCGCAGCTCGCCGACATCCTCGATGAAGCCGCGAGTCTCTACCGCGACATCAAGCCGGGAGTCACGGTCGCTGTCTCCGTCGATCGCGACATCGAGCTGCTGATGGACCCGGAACAGATCCGGCGCGCCGTCGGCAATCTTCTGAAGAATGCGGTCGAAGCGACGGAGCGAGGCGAGGTCCGCGTCTCTGCGCGGCGCGCTCCGCATCGCGTCGTGATCGAAGTCGCCGATCCCGGCCGCGGCGTTCCCGACGCGGACAAGGACAAGCTCTTCCTTCCCTACTTTTCGACGAAAGGCCGCGGGACGGGACTGGGACTGGCGATCGTGCACCGCATCGTTCGGGACCACGACGGCCAGATCTCCGTTCATGACAATCATCCACGAGGAACACGATTTGAGATCGAACTACCAGCTTGAAAACAGAGCGCAGAGGGCGCAGGGCAGAGCGCAGATGTCGCTTTCCTGCGCTCTGCCCTCTGCGCTCTGCGCTCTGATTTAGAAATGGCGAGAATCCTCATCATCGACGACGAGCAGTCGATCCGCACGACGCTCTCGAACATCCTTGCCGACGAAGGTCACACGGCCGTCACGTGCGAGTCGGGCGAGGAAGGCATCGCCTCGTTTGCGCGCGACGAGTTCGATCTGGTCATCCTCGACCTGTGGCTGCCGGGAATCGACGGCATGACCGTGCTCGAGCGCATCCGCAATGCCGGCGGGCCGCCGGTGATCGTCATCTCCGGCCACGGAAATGTCGACACCGCCGTCCGGGCGACGCGTCTCGGCGCGTACGACTTCATGGAGAAGCCGCTCTCGCTCGAGCGCGTGCTGCTGACGATCAACCACGCGCTCGCTGATCGAAAACTGCGCGAGGAAGTCCGCGACCTGCGCCGCAGTCTCGCGCTCGAGGACCTTCTGATCGGCGAGAGCGAGCCGATGAAGAAGCTGGATCAGCAGATCCGCGGCGCGGCGCCATCGAACAGCCGCGTGCTCATCACCGGAGAGAACGGCAGCGGCAAGGAGATCGTCGCGCGCACGCTGCACCGGCTGTCGCTGCGCGCCGACAATGCGTTCATCGACGTGAACTGCGCGGCGATTCCCGAGGAGCTCATCGAGTCGGAGCTGTTCGGGCACAAGAAGGGATCGTTCACCGGTGCGATCGAGGACCGCAAGGGAAAGTTCGAGCTGGCCGACGGCGGCACGCTGTTCCTCGACGAGATCGGCGACATGAGTCTCAAGACTCAGGCGAAAGTGCTGCGCGTCCTGCAGGAGCAGACGTTCCAGCGCGTCGGCGCGCCGCAGACGATCCAGGTCGACGTGCGTGTCATCGCAGCGACGAACAAGAGTCTCGACGCCGAGATCGCATCGGGCAGTTTCCGCAGCGATCTCTACTACCGGTTGAACGTGATCCCGATCGAAGTGCCGCCGCTGCGCGCGCGCGGCAACGACATCGTGCTGCTCACCGAATACTTCCTTCGCCGTTTCGCCGCGGAGATGGCGCGGCCGAGAAAGAAACTCTCCGCCGGTGCCGCCACGAAACTGAAGTCGTATCACTGGCCCGGCAACGTCCGCGAGCTGCGCAACGTCGTCGAGCGGCTGGCGATCCTTCTGCCGCATGAAACGATCGCACCGGAAGACATCCAGATCGGGCCTCCGGCGGGAGCGGCCCCGTCGATCGCGCCCGATCTGACGCTCAAGGAAGCGCGCGACGAATTCGAGAAGCAGTACATCCTCTCGCGCCTCCGCGAATTCGCCGGCAACGTCAGCCGCACCGCCGACGCCCTCGGCGTCGAGCGTTCGAATCTCTACCGGAAACTGCACGCGTACGGCATCCGGGTCGAAAGACCTTGATCGCAGATCGCGGATCGCGGATCGCAGGAAAGAGCCCTGCGATCCGCGATCTGCCATCCGCGATCTGACAAGGAAATACCCCAGCGGCCAGGGTCGTTAGGGTTGACACTTCAGACGCCGCTTGACTAAGCTGCGCCGGTTTTTTCGCGGGAATAGCTCAGTTGGTAGAGTGCGACCTTGCCAAGGTCGATGTCGCGGGTTCGAGTCCCGTTTCCCGCTCCAACGAATCGAACCGAAGGCCGCTCGCTCGAGCGGCCTTTTTCGTTTTCACGCGCGCCACTTCCATGGTTCGCGAGCGTCGGCGACCGGCCGGAAGGCATCGGGGTAATGGCTGACGACGAAGCGCCGGCCGTTCCAGAACAGCGAAAGCACGTCGTAGCGGATCTGCGCGTGGGGATGCCGGACGATGTATTCGTTCGCCAGGCGGATCATGCGCTCGCGCTTCTTCCGATCGACCGCGACAAACCCTTCACCCGCCGACAACGACTGCCGCGTCTTCACCTCGGCGATCACGAGAGTGGCCCCGCGGCGGACGACGAGGTCGATCTCGCCGGCGGTCAGCCGCACATTGCGATCGATGATGCGGTATCCGCGCAGACGATAGAACCACGCTGCCCGCCGCTCGCCCGCCCGGCCGAGACGTGCCGTCGCAATCTTTCGCGAGAACATCGCCTGGATTTTGCGGTGACCGCCGTGAATTTCTACTTCCTGTGGAAGTGACGCTCGATGTCGATGTGCTTGATGTCGACGATGATCGGCCGCCCGTGCGGGCACGCGTACGGGTTCGATGAGTCGAGCAGTTCGGCGGCGAGCCGCGCCATCTCGTCGCCGGAGAGCGGCCGATGAATCTTGATCGCGGCCTGACAGGCGAGCGACGCACAGATTCGTTCGCGCAGATGGGCGACATGCGGGTTCTTCTCTTCGAGCGACGCGTCGATGACCTTGCGCAGAAACCGGTCGAGGTCATTGCGCACCAGCTCCGGCGGCAGCGCGGAGATGGCGAACGTGTTGCCGGAGAAGCGCTCGATATCGAAGCCGGCCGCTCGCAGCTCATCGAGATGCGATTCGATCACCGCCGTTTCCGCGGCGCCGCTCTCGTACAGCATCGGCGTGAGCAGCTGCTGCGAAACGGGCGAGCCGGCCGTGACGCGTGCGAAGTAGCGGTCGTACAGCACGCGCTCGTGCGCGACGTGCTGATCGATGAGTCGCAGGCCGCCGGGCGTGTCGACGAGGATGTAGCTCAATCGATACTGACCGATGACGCGGCCTTTGAGATCGCCGAGGTCGGTAGTGCGCTCCTCTTCGACGACGGGAGCAGTGACGGTGGCACTCTGCGCTGGCCGCGGAGGCTGCACGACCGACGATCGCTGAAAGAGCGGCGCGTACTGCGACGCCGTTGGTGCGACGTCGTACCTCTGCGGCGTAAACAGTTCCGATGCCTGTGGCCCGAGACCCGTGGCCTCGTCGAGCGGCGCATCGCGCAGCGGTTGCTGCAGCAGCGCCGACCCCTCCTCGGCGCCGCCGAGTGCGCGTTTGACGGCGTGCTCGACGAGGACGTGCACCGGTCCCGAGTCGCGGAATCGCACTTCGGTTTTCGCCGGATGAACGTTGACGTCGACGAGCTCGGGGTCGATGTCGAGAAAGAGCACGACTGCCGGATGTCCTTCGAAGTCGAACGACTCCGCGGCACGGTTCGCGGCATGCGTGAGGACGCGATCCTTCACGAGGCGTCCGTTGACGAAGAAATATTGATTGCGGCGGCTGCCGAATCGAAGTCCACGCGTGACGAATCCGTGGGCGCGCGTCGTCTCCATGGCCCCGTCGACCGGCGCGAGGAACGCCTCGGCCTCGGTGCCGAGGATCTGGACGACGCGGTCGAACGGGGAAGCGGCGGGAGGGAGGTCGAGGACGACGCGCCCGTTGTGTTCGAGCCGGAACGCACGCGAGGGGAGCGGCAGCGCGTACGACGAAACGATTGTGGTGATGAAGCGGAACTCGGCGTCGGCGCTGCGCAGAAACTTCCGGCGGGCCGGGACATTTTCGAACAGCTCGGCGACGCGAACGGTCGTGCCGCGATCGCGAGCGGCCGGCCGCACGGTCTGCTGACTCGTCAACGGGTCACAGTGAATTTCGACCGCGGTTTCGCTGACACCATCGAATGTCTGAAGCGAGAAGCGCGACACGCTCGCGATCGAGGGAAGGGCCTCGCCGCGGAAGCCAAGCGTGCGCACATGCGTGAGGTCGGAGAAATCGCGGATCTTCGACGTGGCGTGACGTTCGATCGCCAGCCGCGCGTCGTCGTGCGACATGCCGCAGCCGTTGTCGCGGACCTCGATGAGCTTGCGGCCGCCGCCCTCGAGGATGATGTCGATCGTCGTGGCTCCCGCGTCGATCGCGTTTTCGATGAGCTCCTTGACGACCGACGCCGGCCGCTCGACGACTTCGCCGGCCGCGATCTGGTTGACGAGGTCGGATGGGAGAACGGTGATCGGGGGCATTTTTGAATTATGAAGGATGAATTTCGAAGTTCGAAGTTCGAATGAAGAAATCAACCCGCAGCCGCGAATTCTTAATTCTTCATTCGAACTTCGAAATTCGAAATTCGTCAGTTCACTTCGAGAACGATCTTCCCAAATGCTTCTCGAGCCTCGAGGATGCGATGTCCTTCAGCGATATCCGAGAGCGGCAGCACGCGATCAATCACCGGATGCAGCCGTCCCGCGCCGACGTGCTTCATGATCTCATGCAGCTCGGCGATGCTACCCATCGTAGAGCCGAGGATCGAGAGCAGTTTGAAGAAGATCAGGCGCAGGTTGATCGTCACCTCGGCGCCGGCGGTCGCGCCGCACGTCACGAGCCGGCCCCCTCTGGCGAGGGTTCGCAACGATCGTTCGAACGTGTCTGCGCCGACGTGCTCGAAGACGATGTCGACGCCGCGCTTCGCGGTGAGCGTCCGCACCTCGGCGACGAAATCGGCTGTGCGATATTCGATCGTGACGTCGGCGCCGAGCTTTTTCGCTCGAGCCGCCTTTTCCGCGGAGCCGGCTGTGGCGTAGACCGTTGCGCCCCACAGCTTCGCGACCTGGATCGCCGCGCTTCCGACTCCCGATCCGCCGGCCTGGACGAGAACCGTCTCACCGGGACGGAGTTGCGCGCGGGCGATGAGCATGTGCCACGCCGTGAGGAAATCGAGCGGAAGCGCCGCGGCTTCAGCGAACGAGAGATTGGCCGGCTTGCGAACCAGGTTGCGGATGGGAACGATCATCTTCTCCGCCGCGCCGCCGTTCGTGGTCTCGCCGAAGATGCCGAATCGCTGGCAGAGAGGATCGTTGCCCGACAGACAGGCGATGCAGTGACCGCACGAGAACCCGGGTGCGACAATGACCTCGTCGCCGGCGGCCCATCC
Source organism: Thermoanaerobaculia bacterium (assembly GCA_036382495.1). Lineage (GTDB taxonomy): Bacteria > Acidobacteriota > Thermoanaerobaculia > Gp7-AA8 > Gp7-AA8 > DASVHS01. The sequence goes on from DASVHS010000616.1 coordinate 8,740, forward strand.
GGAATCATTCGCTTCGATCTGTTCGATCGTGCCGGCCACTTCGGCGCCAGTGATGATCGGCAGCGGGAACTTGTGTCCGGGAACGCCGCGGCGCACCCACACGTCGAGATGATTGAGAGCGACGGCGCGGACACGAACGATCGCGAATCCGGCGCGCGGCTGCGGATCAGGGACTTCCGTCAGTTCGAGACGATCGGGGCCGCCGTGTTCGCGAATGAGAGCTGCTTTCATGAGGCGACATTAAACCAGAGGGCAGAGCGCAGAGCGCAGAGGGCAGAGCGCAGAGGGCAGAGCGCAGAGGGCAGAGAGCAGAGAGCAGAGAGCAGAGGGCTTAGGGCAGAGCGGAGACCGGTGCCTTATCTCCTGCGCTCTGCGCTCTGCCCTCCGCCCTCTGGGTCCGGGCGCTCTGACTACAATGATCACCCATGGCCCGTCGCCTCTGCGCCGTTCTCGCGATTTTCGCGCTCGTCATCCTCGCCCTCGTGCTGATG
>DASVHS010000617.1:0-11879 GCA_036382495.1 Thermoanaerobaculia bacterium
GACATCCGCAAAATGGGCGGCCTGCGCGCGAAGATCCCGATCACGTACTGGACGTTCCTCTTTGCGACGATCGCGATTGCCGGCTTCCCGCCGTTCGCCGGGTTCTTCTCGAAAGACGAGATCCTGGCCTCGGCGCTCGCGAATCCCTACTTCCCGACTCCGTTCAACTGGCTGATCTGGATTCTCGGAACCGTTGCGGCGTTCTGCACCTCGTACTACATGTTCCGGCTCGTCTACCTGACGTTCTTCGGCGAGTTCCGCGGAACGCATGAGCAGGAGCATCACCTGCACGAGAGTCCGTCGACGATGACGATCCCGCTCATCGTCCTCGCAGCGGCGTCGACCGTCGGCGGCGCGATTCTGGGCTGGCCGCATCATCACCTGCTCGCGTCGTTCCTCAAGCCCGTGTTCGCCGACATTCCCGGCGTCCCGGAAGCGCAATACGAGATCTCGCCGAATGTCGAATACGGACTGATGTTTGTCTCGACCGCGATCGCCGCACTGGGCTGGTGGATTGCGCGTTCACGCTTCAAGGCCCGCGGACTGGCCGCCGACGAGTCGTTCGAGCGTTCGGCGCCGGCCATCGCGCACGGCATGGAGAACAAGTGGTACGTCGATGAGTTTTACGCCGCGACGATCGTGCGGCCGCTCGAAGCGATCTCGGAATTCTTCTGGCACGTGGTCGACGCGATCATCGACGGCATCGCCGCGATGCTCGGATTCATCGTGCGCGGTGTGGGCGACCTGTTGCGATTCTTCCAGACCGGCAACGTCCGCAATTACGCGCTGATGTTTTTCATCGCCGTCGTCGTCTTCGTGTGGGTGCTCGCATGAGCATCCTCAGCACAACGCTCTTTCTTCCCGTCGTGGCCGCGGTCATCGTCGCGTTCATTCCGCGCGACTCCGCGAACGCGATCAAGGGTGCCGGCCTTCTCGCCTCGGTTGCGACATTCGTCATCTCCCTCGGCATCGTGGCTGGTTTTCAGGAGGGCTTCCCCGGATATCAGTTCGTCGAGTTGCACTCGTGGATTCCGCAGTGGGGCATTACGTATTCGCTCGGCGTCGACGGCATCTCGCTCTGGCTCGTGATGCTGACCACGCTGCTCACGCCGGTCGTACTGCTGTCGTCGTGGAATACGATTCACAAACATCCGAAGGAATACGTGATCGCGTTCCTGATCATGGAAGCGGCGATGATCGGCGTGTTCGTTGCCACGGACCTCATCCTCTTCTATGTGTTCTTCGAGCTGACGCTGCTGCCCATGTACCTGATCATCGGCGTATGGGGCGGCGCGAATCGCATCTACGCCGCGATCAAGTTCTTCCTGTTCACGATCGCCGGCTCGCTGCTGATGCTGTTCGGCATCATCTATCTCGGATTTCAGTACTCGCACCTCACGGGGCAGCCGAGCTTCTTCATCTTGAATCTCTACGGTGTCAGCCTGACGCCGACCGCACAGACGCTGCTGTTCTTCGCCTTCTCGCTCGCTTTCGCGATCAAGGTGCCGCTCTTCCCACTGCACACGTGGCTGCCCGACGCGCACGTCGAAGCGCCGACCGGCGGCTCGATCATCCTCGCCGGCGTGATGCTGAAGATGGGTACGTACGGTTTCCTCCGCTTCGTCCTGCCGTATTTCCCCGAGGCGAGCAGGAAGTATGCGGGGCTGATGGTGGGGCTGGCGGTCATCGGCATCATCTACGGCGCACTCGTGGCGTGGGTACAGCCGGACATGAAGAAACTCGTCGCGTATTCGTCCGTCTCCCATCTCGGTTTCTGCATCCTGGGCATCTTCGCGATGAATCAGACCGCTGTGGAGGGATCGATCCTGCAGATGGTGAATCACGGTCTGTCGACCGGCGCGCTGTTCCTTCTGGTCGGCGTCATTTACGAGCGGCGCCACACGCGGAAGCTTGCTGATTACGGCGGAATCGCGAAGACGATGCCCGTGTACGCAACGCTGTTCATCATCGCCGTGCTCTCGTCCGTCGGACTGCCGGGCCTCAACGGATTCGTTGGTGAGTTCCTCATCCTTTCGGGCTCGTTCCAGACGCATCCGCGTGCGGCGGTGATCGCTACGTCGGGCGTGATCCTCGCGGCGATCTATCTGCTGTGGCTCGTGCAGCGCGTGTTCTTCGGTCCGATCACGATCGAAGAGAATCGCAAGATTCCCGACATCGCGTGGAACGAAGTCGCGGCGCTCGTGCCGTTGATCGTGCTCATGGTCTGGATCGGTCTGTATCCGAATATGTTCCTGCGAAAGATGTCGCCGTCGGTGCAGCAACTGCTGGCGTCGGTGAAGGGTGATGATTCGAGAGCACTGGTGGCAAGTGGAGGACAGGCGCCTCGCCTGTCCCGACGGGCGGGGGCGCCTGTCGTCCACGGAGGTGGTCGATGAACCTCCATCCCGTGCTTGAATCCGGCTGTCTCAATGCGATCCTTCCCGAGCTGATCCTCTGTGTCGGCGGGATGGTCTTGATCCTGTTCGCCGCATTCGTGCCGCGCGCGAAGGCGGCGACGGCGTCGATCGCCGTGATTTTCCTCGTCGCCACGATGTGGTCCGAACGGCTGCTGCTGGTCGGCGGCACCTACTTTGGCGGCACATATCAGATCAGCGGCATCACGCTGATCTTCGATCTGACGTTTCTTCTGGCGGCGACGCTCGCGACACTGTTCTCGCACGATTACCTCGAGCGCGAAGGCATCGAGGGCGGCGAGTTCTACGCGCTTCTGCTGTGGGGAACCGTCGGCATGATGATGATGGCCAAAGGCCTCGACCTCCTCATCATCATCCTCGGCCTGGAGATCCTGTCGATCTGCATCTTCGTTCTCGTCGGCTATCAGCGGCGGCTGCCGGTTTCGAATGAAGCGAGTCTGAAATACTTCCTGATGGGCGCGTTCGCAACCGGCTTCATCCTCTACGGCACGGCGCTGTTCTACGGCGCGACGCAATCGACGAACGTGACCGTCATGGCGCGCTACTTCGCGACCGCGGACGCGCGCAACCCGCTGCTGGCGATCGCGTTCGTGCTCATGATGTCGGGGTTTGGATTCAAGCTCGCGCTCGCGCCGTTCCATCCGTGGGCGCCGGACGTTTATCAGGGCGCACCCACTCCCATCGCAGGCTGGCTGTCGGTCGCGCCGAAGGCGGCCACGCTGATCGCACTCGTGCGCATCTTCTGGGCGATGACGCCGATGCTGCAGCAGACGTCGTGGATGACGATGGTCGCCGCGCTCTCGATTCTCTCGATGGTCGTCGGCAACGTCGTCGCCATCGTGCAGCGTGATCTGAAGCGCATGCTCGCCTACTCGGGCATCGCGCACGTCGGCTACATGATGATCGCCATGCTGACGATTCGTGACGACTCGGTTGCCGCCATCGCCGTCTATACAATCGTCTACGCGCTCATGAACATCGGCGCATTCGGCGTCATCTCAATGCTCGCGAAGAATCAGAACGATCCGCAGACGCTCGACGACATCGCCGGCCTCGGATTCCGCCGGCCGTTCTACGGACTGGCGCTGACGCTTTGCATGTTCTCGCTCTCCGGCTTGCCGCCGACGGCCGGCTTCATCTCGAAGTTCTACATCTTCAAGACCGCGATCGAGTCGGGTCACACGAGCGTCGCTTTCGTCGGCATCATGACCAGTATTTTTTCGGTGTACTACTACTTGCGCGTGGTGTACTACCTTTACATGAAGGAGCCGGTTGAGGGAACCACAACGCCGGTGGCCGGGGCGTTCGCGACAGGGGCGCTGGCGATCTCGATGATCGGCATCCTCTGGCTCGGAATCTTCCCGACATATCTGTTCGACATGGCCGGCTCCGCGGCCCGAGAGTTGTTGCGTCGATAACCCGCATGACCCAGCGCGCGGCACCGGACCGCGAAGGAATTTCGGAACTGACGACGGGACGGCTGTCGGTGTATCTGCGTTGCCTCACGTTCCTCGAATCGATCAGTCAGCGGACAGTGTCGTCGCACGAACTGGCGACGCGTTTTCATCTGAGCTCCGCACAGATCCGCAAGGACCTGGCCTGCTTCGGTGAGTTCGGCACTCGCGGCGTGGGCTACGACGTCTCGCGGCTCAAAGAGAATCTGATCCGCACGCTCGGCATCGACCGCACACGCAACATCGTCATCATCGGCGCCGGCAACCTGGGCATGGCCCTGGCCGACTATCGCGGATTCAACAGCGGCGGCTTCCACATCGTCGCGTTGTTCGACGTCGATCCGGAACGCTTCGGCCGCAACACGCGGAGCGGCGTTCCCGTGATCTCGTCGTCGAAACTGTACGACATCGTGCGAGCGGAGGGCGCGGAGATCGGCATCATCGCCGTGAGCGCCGAAAATGCGCAGAAGGTGTACGACGATCTGGCCGACGCGGGCGTGTGCGCGGTCCTGAATTTCGCGCCGATCCAGATCCGGCTCCGTCACGGCGTGAAAGTGAAGTCGGTCGACCTCCGCATCAACCTCGAGTCGCTGTCGTACCACCTGAAGAATACGGAGGACGGCGTGGCCGTCGAGGAGGACGAGGCGTGAAGATTCTTGTCGTAGGGGCGCGAGGCACGATCGGAAAAGAAGTCGTGCGTGCGTTGTCATCGGGTAACGAGATCATCGAGGCCAGCCGGTCGCACGGTGTGAAGGTCGACATCCGCGATGTCGCTTCGATCCGTGCGATGTACAAGTCGGTCGGAAAAGTGGACGCCGTGATCAGCGCCGCCGGTAGCGGTGCCTGGAAACCGCTGGCGCAGCTCACCGACGAAGACTTCGCCACTTCGCTTGCGTACAAGTTGATGGGTCAGGTCAATCTGATCCGATATGGATTCGACAGCGTCGCCGATCGCGGCTCAATCACGGTCACGAGCGGCGTCCTCGCGAAATCGCCGGCGCAGGGCGGCGCGGCGATCAGTCTCGTGAACGCAGGCCTGGAGGGTTTCACGCGCGCCGCTGCGCTCGAGGCGCCGCGCGGGATCCGCGTGAACGTCATCAGCCCGCCGTGGGTGAGCGAGACGTTGAAAGCGATGGGTCAGGATCCGTCGCACGGATTGCCGGCCGCGACCGTTGCACGCGCGTATGTCGAAAGTGTGAACGGCAAACAGACCGGCGCGGTCATCGAACCTTCCGCGAAGTAGCAAGTGGGTAACAGCTACGCACTCGCAGCGGTCGTCCCGTTTCGAGCGACGGCGCTGATCCGCCGTTCCAGCGCCCGAACGGCGGGCTCGAGTCTGTGCAACAGCGTCGACGCACGCGCAAAGTCGCCGTCGCGCGCGGCGGTCTCCAGCATCAGCGAGAGATCGAGCGACGGGTCGCCCGCAAAGTTGCTGACGGCGCCCTTCATCTTGTGGGCGCCCTGATACAACGCCTCGCCGTCGGCGGCTTCGATCGCCTCACGCATTTGCGTGAGCAGCGCCGGTGTCTGCAGCGCGAACGCATCGCTGACGCGCACGAGCAACTGCGTGTTGCCACCGACTGCATTCACGATCGGCTCGGCGCCGGTCAGCGAGCGCAGGGTGTCCTCGATCTGCCGGAGATCGATCGGCTTCGTGAGCACGGCGTCCATGCCGGCCTCGAGGCACAGCAACCGGTCCTCGCGCCGGGAGTGCGCGGTCAACGCGACGATCGGTGTCCGGCTGCCGCGTTCCTTTTCGCGATAGCGCCGCGTCGCTTCCAGACCGTCGAGCTTCGGCATCGAGACATCCATGAACACGATGTCGAAGTGATCGCGGTCAAGCCGGCTCAATGCCTCTTCACCATCCGAGACGACCGTCACGCGATGCATCATCCGCCGCAACGCCTCGGCCGCGAATTCCTGGCTCACCGCTTCGTCTTCCGCCACGAGGACATGCAGGCCGGCCTCGCCCAGCCGGCGTTTGATGTTGACCGACTGCGAGCCGGGCGTCACGACACCGAGTGCGGTGCCCACCGCGTCGATCAACTCACGTTCCATGACCGGTCGCGTGATGCGGATGCGATCGTCGCCGACCGACGCGAGCGGCGACATGATGATCACCGCCGGCTGAACGACGATCGACTCGTCCGCGGAAACAGCGCACGAATATGCGCGCGGCTCGATATCGTGGACCGAGGCCACAGCGAAGACTTCCATCCCCGCCGAACGGAGGATCTCGGCGACCACCGCCCGTGATGTTGCATTCGGTTCGACGACGATGATGGGACGCCCGCCGACGTCGGCGCGGATACGTCGCGGGCCGGCGCTGATGCGGTCGGACGTGAGCGGCAACTCGATCGCGATCGCCGTTCCTGTTCCGGGTGTGCTCTGCAGCCGCAGCTCGCCGCCCATCGCCTCGACGATCCGCGAAACGATCGCCAGTCCGAGGCCGGTGCCGCCGTGCCGGCGCGATCGGGAGTGATCGGCTTGAGCAAACGGCTCGAAGATCGTTTCCTTCTGTTCGTCCGGAATGCCGATTCCGGTGTCGCGCACCTCGAGCCGGACGCGGTCGTTGACCTGCGAAACGCGAAGCGAAACTTCGCCGGCGTCGGTGAACTTGATCGAGTTGCCGACCAGATTGACGATGATCTGTCTCAGCCGGATCGGATCGCCCCACACCGAGTCGGGAACGCTGGAACCAACGCCGGCGACCAGGATGAGACCTTTCGCCGCGGCGGTGACGCCGAGCGGCTTCATCGTGTCGCTCACCAGCTCGCGCATCGAAAAGTAGACCGGCTCGAGCTCGATCTTGCGCGCCTCGATTTTCGAAAAGTCGAGGATGTCCTCGATCGTCGCCAGCAGCGACTCGGCCGAGCGGCGCGCCATTTCCAGTTGTCGTGCGCGGCGCGGTGAGGTTTCGTCGCCGAGCGCCAGCTGCAGCATGCCGATCACGCCGTGCAGCGGCGTGCGCATCTCGTGCGACATGTGCGCGAGGAATTCGCTCTTGGCGGCACTGGCCTCTTCGGCGCGCGACCGCGCATCGCGCAGCTCCACTGACTGTTCTTCGAGCTTGCGGACGGCGTTGCGCGCCATCTCCATCGCAGCGCGCATCTTCGTGCGCCGCCGTTCCGCCGTACGTGCGATCAACGCGACGTAGACGCCCATCACGAAGATGAAGATGACCTTCGCGAAGAACACCGCCCACGCGATCGGGCGCTTGTCGACGTAGATGACCCACGTCTCCATCGCGCCGTAGCAGATGGCGCCGAACACCGCGAAATTGAATGCGCGCCGGAACGTCGTCTGCGATTGATCGGCCGTCCGCGTGAGAAGGATGAAGAACAACCAGCTCTGTTCGGCGCCGGAAAAATAAATCGCCGTTGCCATCAACGGCACATCGAGCGTCAGAAAGAACAGACTGAGATCGAACGGAAGCACGCGGCGGTAAAACTGTCGCAGACAGAGCCACGAAAGAAGACAGTACGAGAGCGATACCGACGTGAAAACCAGGATCGGTGTCACTGACTTTTCGCCGAGGAAGTAGCGGTTGTTGAGGAAGATGCCGACGCCGATGATGAGGGCGCCGGCCAGGCGCAACACCGGGATCTCGACGACCGCAAGCCGGTACGCGCGCTCGGTGCGACGTTTTTCGATCTCCTCCTGCTGCAGCGCGAAATCCGTCATTGTGTGTAGTGTCTCACTACACTCCGTGAGCAGCCGCCAGGGAACCTAGTCGCCGTTGTGGCGCTTCGCGGGTACCGTGCGGTGCGCGTGCTGCAGAATCGTGCGGATCCGCGGCAGAAGGTTCTCTTTCCGCAGCGGCTTGCGCAGAAAGTCCGCCGCACCCATCTCCAGGCTCCGAGCCTCGGCTTCCGGACCAGCGACACCCGTGATGAAGATCGCCGGCGTCTCGATGCCCTTCTGGATCATGATCTCGAAGAGACGCAGACCGTCGAGCGTCGGAACGTTGATGTCGAGAATCAGTACGTCGAACTTGCGCCGGCCGATCTCCATCAGCGCATCCGCACCATCGGCCACCGTCACGACTTCGTAACCGGCTTCCATCAGAAAACCCTCGACGAGCGCGGATGAGACGAGATCGTCTTCGAGGACCATGATCAGGACCGGGCTGTCCAGCGGATTGCGGAACATCTCGCGCGGCGCCGGAGCGCTTTTCATTGCGGTGCGGATCTCATCGTGAACGCGTTCGGTGTCCGGACTCGGGACTGTCCCGAACTGGCGATGGAGGATGTCCACGCATTCCTGGTAGCGGCGCATCGCGGCGTCAGGACGTCCCTGCTCCAACTGCAGCCGCATCAACGTGCGATGGACGATTTCCTGCGACGGATCGAGCGAGAGCAGACGTCCGGCCGTTTCGACCGCGCGTTCCCACCAACCCGCTTTGATCTGTGCCGCGAGCAGTCTTCCAAAAACCGCGACGCCCGCGCGCCAGAAACGCAGGCGCTCGGTCCGAAGCCATTCGTCGAACGCCGGGATGCCGCTCACATAACCTTCCAGCAGATTGCCGGCGTAGCGCTCGGCGGCGTCGCGCGTGCTGTTGATCGCCGGGCTGGCCGCGACGGCCTCGAATTCCGCTGCGTCGACGGCGACAGCGTCGGCATTGAACCGGAGCATCTCGCCGGACACCAGAACGAGGTCAGCCGGGATGTATCGCAACGCGTATCGGAGCTCGCCGACCAGGTCCGCGACCTGAATCGCGGTGTCGCCTCCGCCAAAGATGAGGTCGCCGATCTCTGTCGCGTTCCCGCCCTCCTCGAGCCGCAGCGCCAGATACGCGACGAGCGCCTTCAGCCGGGCGTTGCCGATCGACAGGGTGTTCCCGCGATGGTCGACCGCTGCGAAATCACCGAGGAGACGAATCGTGAGCTGATGCATTTTGTGTGGAAGAAAGGTTAACACGCACCTTTACGCTCAGCGAGTTGGATAAAGGTAGGAATTGCGTCTACCGAAAGGTACACCGGCAGTGCAATGTTTGGCTTGTTTTTCTGGTTCCCCCCGGTCGTCGAATGAACAACGAACGGATCGTCATCACCGGCATCGGCGTCATGAGTCCAAACGGTGTCGGTCGTGACAATTACTTCGCTGCGGTCGCGTCCGGCAGAAGCGGCGTCCGGGCGATCACCCATTTTGACGCGAGCGATCTTCCCTGCCGCGTCGCCGGCGAGGTCGATTTCGACCCATCCGTCTGGATCGACGCGAAAAACATGAAGCACGTCGGCCGCGTCGTGCCCATGGCGGTTGCGGCGACCGACGAAGCGCTTCGCGACGCCAAGCTCGATCCTTCCGCGGTCGATCTCGAGACGCGACGGCAGATCGGCGTCATGCTCGGCTCGGGCGGCGGTGCGATCGAGTTCAGCGAGCGCATGTACGAGCTCTGGTACAAAGGCGCCGTCAAGCAGGCCTCGGTTTACGCGATTCCGTCCGGGACGATCGGCACCCTCGCGTCCGAGATCTCGATGGCGTACGACTTCCATGGCTATTCGCACGTGATCTCGACCGGCTGCACGTCATCGACCGATGCGATCGGTTACGCCTACCGCAACCTCAAGCTCGGTGTCTGCGACTACGTCATCACCGGCGGCGCCGATGCGGCGATCACCGAGGGGATCATGACGGGCTTCTGCATCATGCGCATTGTAGCGAGCGCGTTCAACGATTCACCGGAGCTCGCCTCCCGCCCCTTCACGCGCAACCGCGACGGATTCGTCCTCGGTGAAGGCGCGTGGATGTTCGTCGTGGAGCGGGAGTCGACCGCACGTGCTCGCGGCGCGAAGATTTATGCGGAGATCGCCGGCTACGCGTCGACATGCGATGCGTACCATCGTGTGCGCATGGACGAATCGGGTGAAGAGCCCGCGCGCGCGATGCAGATGGCGATGAAAGACGCCGGCGCCGATCCGACCGAAATCGATTACCTCAATTACCACGGGACCTCGACCGACCTGAACGATCGCGTCGAGACGCGCGCGGTGAAGCGTGCGTTCGGCAAGCACGCGTGGAAGCTCGCCGGATCCGCGACGAAGTCGATGATCGGACATCCGCAGGGCGCATGCGGCGCGGCCGGTGTCGCAGCGACGTTGATGGCGTTTCAGAACGACATCCTGCCGCCGACGATCAACCTCGATACTCCCGATCCTGAATGCGACCTCGATTACGTCCCCGACCTCGGGCGGCGCGCGCGCGTCAACGCCGCGGTCTGCAACACGATCGCGTTCGGATCGAAGAACTCGGCATTGGTGTTGAAGCGCTTCGAATAGTGTTTACGCCGCCGCGTCTCGACGAGCCCGAGCTTCTCGACGAACACGACGCGCCGCGTGCCGACATGGAGCGCTCGCTCCGTGACCTCCGCCGCATCAACCGATACCTCGGCGGCGTGACGACATACCGGCGTCTGATGAAGCGCTTCAACGGCGCCAGGTCGATCGTCGACCTCGGCGCAGGCACCGCCGATCTTCTCGAAAGCGTCCACGGCAACGTTCTGCGTGTCGCCGTCGACTTCAAGATCGAGCATCTGCTGTACATGCGCGAACGCTCGCGGGCGCGCAGAGTCGTTGCCGACGCGCTTCATCTGCCGTTTCGAAATGCATCGGTCGACGTCGTGACGTCGTCGCATTTCTTTCATCACTTCACGCCCGACGAGAATGCCGTCATTCTTCGCGAGGGACTGCGCATCAGTCGAAAAGGAGTCGCGGTCACGGACACGCGCAGGCATTACGCGCCGCTGCTGTTCGTCGGAGCACTGGTCGCGTTGCGCCTGTTCGGGCGCATCACACGATCCGATGCGCCCGGCTCCATTCGCCGCGGTTACACGATCGATGAGGCGCAGGCGATCGCCGCCAGGGTTGGCGCGTCGAAGGTCGTGAAGTTCTTCCCTTTCCGCTTCGCGATCTTTCTCTTCAAATGAACGTCGACGTCGCGATTGTCGGTGCCGGACCCGCGGGATCGACGCTCGCTGCGATCCTCGCACGACGCGGCGTGAGCGTCGCACTCATCGATCGAGACGAGTTTCCGCGCGACAAGCTCTGCGGCGAATTTCTATCGTACGACGCGTTGCCGATCCTCGACCGCCTCGGTGTCGCGTTCGATGCGCCGGCGATCAGCCGCTGCCGCGTCGTCGCAAGACATCGCGTGTACGAATTCGACTTCCCCGCTCCGGCTCGCGGCGTCAGCCGGCTGCTCCTCGATGACCTGCTGTTTCGAACGGCGGTCGCGGCTGGCGCGCGGTCATTCGCCGGATGGACCGCGACGAGTCTCGACCCGCTGACGATCGACCGCGACGGCGAACGACAGACGATCGTCGCGAGAGTCATCGTCGGGGCGTGGGGGCGGTGGGGCCGCTTCGACACACAACTCGGGCGCGGGTTCGTGCGCGACCACTCGCACCGCAGCTTCGGATTTAAACGTCATTATCGCGGGACGACAAATGACCCGGTCATCGAGTTGTATTCATTTCGCGGCGGTTATCTCGGCGTCTCGCCCATCGAGAACGGACAGACGAACATCTGCGGACTCGTTCACGAGTCTCGTCTTTCCGGGTTGAAGGGACGATGGGACGCATTCATCGACACGATCCGCGCCGAAGAGAATCGACTCGAGACGCTGTATTCGCGTCATGAACCGGCGCAGGACGGATTCCTGTCGTCGGAGCCGGTCATCTTTCGCGCACGGTCACCGGTCGAGCAAGGCGTGTTCATGATCGGCGACGCGTCGGGCATTGTCGATCCGCTGACTGGAAACGGAATGGCGATGGCGATTCAGTCGGCCGCAGTCGCGGCTCCGCACGTGCTGCGCGCGGTGGAAGGAAAGCGTGACGAAGCCAGGTATCGCCACGCACACGCTGGGTTCTTCGGCAGGCGCATCCGCTGGAGCCGTCGCGTGGCCATGATTCTGTCGAGACCGGCACTCCTGGACGCTGCGCTGGCCGCGGTCCGATCACCGGGCGCCGGCCGGTTTCTCCTCACGCACACCC
>DASVHS010000618.1:0-2667 GCA_036382495.1 Thermoanaerobaculia bacterium
CGCAGCGCCCCCGCGGACCTAAAAGCGAGAAAAATACCGAACAGAAGAGCTAGCGCAATGACAGCACCCAACCAGTTGGGCAACCAAACAGGTGGCGGTCCAACGAGGTAGAAGCCAGTGAACGTAAAAGCGATTGCCACGAGCAACCAAGCAATGATCGTGTTCTGCTTTGTTGTGACCATCTCCGTACTCCCCATTGCACACCTAACTCATTGCTAAGTTGCATTGGGCTGCAGCAGCATAACCGCCGCTTCGCAGCCTATCGCATCGTCGCACGGTGCGTGATCGGGCTGCAAGCGCCAGTGGACCATAGCGGTTGCGCGGGCACCGGGCCGAACTGATGGGTGTGCCGAACTGCGATGGTCGCAGCGTAACAGTCCTGCCAAAGGCTGCAGCGGTCGCAGCGTATCAACCGGGTGCCGTGGTGTCAGGCGGGAATCCACCGCGCCGCGATCGCTGTCGTCTTCGAGAAGATACGCCATGCGTCTCATGAGGACAGGTACGTTGCCCATGCATGAACGGAGCCTCGGTGACCTGGCCGCGGTCACCGCTAGCGCGAGCGCATCCACTCATCGGCAACCACCTTCGCGCGCGCGATGTCGTCCACGACGAGGATCAGCTGATGGTCGTGATCGCTGTACTGCACCTGGATGTTCACGCCGGCATCGGCCATGCGACGCGCGATCTTGCCGAGTTGTCCCGGCTCGCTCTGCCGCAGCCTGACGATCACAACGTCGTTCTCTCGAACGACGCGGATTCCCGCCGCCTCGAGCGCCCTGCGCGCCGCGGCGCCATCCTCGAACAAAAAGTGCGCGATGCCTTCGAAGACGCCGCCGCCTTCGATGCTCACACCGGCGCGGCCGAGGGCTTCGCCCAGCCGGGCGAGGGAGCCGGGCCGGTCGTCGAGTGCGATTGCCAGGTCCTTCATCCTGGTTCATGTTACCAATCGCTAACCTGTTGCCGCCGCAGCCGTCTGAACCGATATGAAGAAGCTGATCACTTCTGCTGCCGTTGCGTTCATCGCTGCATCCGCGTTCGCGCAGCCGGCGCTGGATCCGCATGCGCTGGCCGGGCTCTGGGCGGCGCGCAACAACTCCGGCCCCGATGTGCGCGGCGTGCTGACGATCGTGCGCGACGGTGATGACTGGCTCGCTGAAATCGCCGGACGATCGGCGCCGGTCACGATCGACGACGGTCGCGTGTCATTCCAGTTGCCGGCCGGAGAAGGCAGATTCCGCGGAAGCACGAACGGGCAGCAGATCACCGGTCATTGGATTCAGCCGAATGCGACCGGTTCGGAGTACGCGACTCTGGTGACCCTCGCGACGCACGCACCGCATCGATGGCAGGGAGTCGTCAGCCCGATCGATGCGCACATGACGCTCTTCCTCCCCGTCAAATGGAACGACGACGGAACACTCTCCGCCTATGTTCGCAATCCGGAGCGCAACGTCGGACGATTTCTCGACGTCCAGCGGCTGACCGTCGACGGACATCGGGTCAACGCGATCGGCAAGAACAACAAAGTCGTCGCAACGGGAAACTACGACGCGGACAACGAAACACTGTCGATGTACTTCGACTCCATCGGCAGCACGTTCGATTTTCATCGCGCAACCGCGGCGGACGAAGCAGCGTTCTACCCGCGCGGAAAAACTCCAGTGCCATACGTCGATCACGCCCCAATCGCGCGCGACGACGGCTGGCCCGTGGCCTCACTCGACGCGGTCAACATCTCGCGCGACGACATCGCGAAGTTCATCAACATGATCGTCACGATGCCGATCGAGTCTGTGCACTCGTCGGACATTCATGCGTTTCTCATGGCCCGACACGGCAAGCTCGTCGTCGAAGAGTACTTTCACGCAACGAACCCCGACGAGCCGCACGACACACGTTCGGCGGCGAAGAGCATCACATCGGTCATGACCGGCGCGGCGGTTCTCCGCGGAGATCCGATCAGCACGTCGACGCACGTCTACGAGGCGATGTACGGCGCGGCTGCAGCCGCGAGTCAGGACGAACGCAAGCGCGCCATCACCGTCGAGAATCTTCTGACGATGTCGTCGGGTCTCGACTGCGACGACAACGACGACAACTCGCCCGGCCGTGAAGACACGATGCAGGAGCAGACCGCGCAGCCGGACTGGTATCGCTTCACGCTCGATCTGAAGATGATCCGCAACCCCGGCGAAAAACCCGTCTACTGCAGCTGCCAGCCCAACCTCCTCGGCGGCGTGCTCGGGCGGACGACGAAGCGCTGGCTCCCCGATCTGTTCCGCGACACAGTGGCGACGCCGATGCACATTCGTCAGTACGGGATGAACCTGACGCCGACCGGTGACGCCTACATGGGCGGCGGCATGCGTCTGCGTCCGCGCGATTTTCTGAAGGTGGGACAGATGATGATCGACGGCGGGCGGTGGGAAGGGCGGCGGATCGTCAGCGAGAAATGGACGAAGCGATCGACCGCAGAGCTATACGAGCTCGGCGGCAACCACTACGGATATCTATGGTGGGTCACCGACTATCCGTATCACGGTGGCACGGTGCGCGCGTTTTTCGCCGGCGGAAACGGCGGCCAGATCGTGATGGGAATCCCCGAGCTCGATCTCGTCATCGCGTTCTTCGGCGGCAATTACAGCGATTCCAGTTCCCTGGTTCCGC
>DASVHS010000619.1:0-5053 GCA_036382495.1 Thermoanaerobaculia bacterium
GCGCTCTCGGCGTAGCCATTTTCTTCGGCACACTTCGGCCAAGCATCAGCGTTCTGGTTGTCGGGCTCCTCCTCACGTTGCTCTTCTCGTTCTTCTTCACATCCGTCGCCGCGAATGCAATCGCAACGACGGCGCGGAACCCCGTGTCGGGCATGACGATGCTGACGGTCATCATCTCGTCAGTCGTGCTGCTTCAGTTCGGGTTGTCGGGACCGACTGGAATGTTCTTTGTGATGGCCATCGCAGGAATGGTCTGCACGGCGCTTTCTGTATCGGGTCAAACGATCACCGACCTCAAGACCGGATATTGGCTTGGCTCGACTCCGGCGGCACAGGAGAAGGTGAAGTTTTACGGCGTGATCACCGCGGCGGTCGCCGCCGGTGTCACGATCCTGATCCTCTCACAGGTCTATCAGTTTGGTGAGGCCATGCCTGGCGATACGCGCGAAGTTCTCGTCGCGCCGCAAGCGTCGATCATGCAGGCGCTCGTTTCCGGATTCATGAATCGACAGCCCGTTCCGTACATTCTCTTCTTCGCGGGGGCGATGATCACGATCGCGATGGAGATGCTCGGTGCGCCGGCTCTCATCTTCGCGCTGGGACTGTACCTGCCACTCGAGCTGAACACACCCGCACTCGTCGGCGGATATCTCTCCTATCTCATCGGGAAGCGATCCGATCGAACGGGTGGTGCAATCGGACGCACCATGCGCGAACGCGGCGTCATCATCGCGTCAGGCTTGATGGCCGGCGGTGCGCTCGGTGGAGTCTTCGGTGCAGCATGCCGCCTGCTGAAGAGCCCGAAGGATCCGGCCTCGGCGGGCCACTGGTACTCCGCGCTGATCAATTTTCTTCCGCGTTACGCCGAGGAGCGGATCAAGACGCCGTTTTATGACAACAACACGGCGTCGCAGCTCGTGGCGATCTTTGTATTCGTTGCGCTCTGTCTGTACGTCTGGATCGATTCGACGCGCAAGGTTGCAGAGGATTAATCACTGCCCCACGGCCGGCCGCGACCGCCGCGCGGATAACCGCCACGGCGGCCGCCGCGATTGTCATCGTTGCCTCGATCGCGGTTGTCGCGCTGTCGCTGCAATTGATCGAGAAGCTTCGACCACTGCTCGTTGCTGAGCACGAGCCGTTCAGCGGAGAGCATCTGCGCTTCGCGGTCGAACAGTGACGCGCGGATGTCGCGGACGCGTTGCGCGGCGGCCATGATGTCGCTCGCTGTCGCCGGATTGGCGTCGAGCGCATTGCGCACATCGCGCGTGGCGATCGGCAGGTCGCGCTGCAGACGGGCGATGTCGTCACGCTGATCATTGGCGATGCGGTCGAGCGCCGCGAACTGGTCGCTGCTCAGATTCAGGGGTGCGGCCAGCGCAGGCTCGCGCCACCACGTGTCGTCGGGAATGATGTCGAGGAGCATCGGACCCATGTCGCGCATGCGCGCACCACGCGCCGGACGGTCCCCTGGTCGCGGTCGATCGTTGTCGGAACTGGCGCAGGCGGCGAGAAGAAGGAGCAGGGCGATACACACACGTCGCATGAATGTTTCGACTCCACCGGCGTGCAAACGTTTACGATTTCCGGATGCATTACGAGGCGATTTCATTCGACGACAAGTTTGCCAGGTTTTCCGATCAGTATCGTCCGAAGGTCGTCGCGCAGATGAACGACTATCAATTCAAGCTCGTACGCGTCGAAGGCGACTTCATCTGGCACAGCCATCCCGAGACCGATGAGACGTTCATCGTCTTCGACGGCGAGCTGACGATCGACTTCCGCGATGGCGCCGTGACGCTGGGCCCGGGCGAAATGTTCGTCGTGCCGAAGGGCAAGGAGCACAAGCCGCGCGCATCGAGCGAATGCCGGATCATGCTCATCGAGCCCGCCGGCACCCCGAATACCGGCGATGCCGGCGGCGAGAGAACCGCGCCGGACGACGTCTGGATTTAGATGGGATCGCGGATCGCAGATGGCGGATCGCAGTGAATCAACGCCTGCGATCGGCGATCCGCGATCTGCGATCTGCGTTACTCGTATCGCAACGCTTCGATCGGATTGAGCGCTGCCGCTTTTCTCGCGGGGTAATACCCGAAGAACACGCCCACCGCGCCTGAGAAACCGATCGACACGACCATGATGATCGGCGAGATCACCGTCTCCCATCCGGTGAAGTGGCCGAGGACTTTCGCGCCGGCGAAGCCGACGGCCAGTCCGACCAGACCACCGAGGATGCCCATCACGATCGACTCGACGAGAAACTGCGTGAGCACGTCGGAGCCGCGTGCGCCGATCGCCATGCGGATGCCGATCTCGCGCGTCCGCTCGGTCACCGACACGAGCATGATGTTCATGATGCCGATGCCGCCGACGAGCAGCGAGATCGACGCGATCGCGGCAAGGAGCAGGGTCATGACCTTCGTGGAGCTCTCCGCGGCGGTCGCGAGATCCTGCTGGTTCTTGACCGTGAAGTCATCGGGCTGGTCTCCGAGGTTGTGCGATTCGTGCACAAGCGTCGTGATCTCGGCCTGCGCAGCGGGGATGTCCGATTGATTGGACGTGCTTGCGAGAATCTGCGGGATGAACGTGCGGCCCGACAGCGTCGTCATCGCGGTCGTGTAAGGCATCAGCAGCACGTCATCGGAATCGCTGCCGCTTGCCGACTGACCTTTCGGAGTGAGCACGCCCATGACTTTGTAGACCGAGTTGCGGATCTGAACGTCCGATCCGACCGGGTCCTGTCCGGGGAAGAGATTCTGCGCGACCGTGTTGCCGAGGACGACGACTTTGCGGTTGGAGCGAACGTCGTCGGCGGAAAAGAAATCGCCCGATGTCGTCTGCCAGTCGCGAATCGTCTGGTAGTCGACGTCGACGCCGTTGATCAGCGTTCGCCAGTTTCCCGCTGGTCCGATCACGGCCGTGCGGCTGGTGACCACGGGCGAAACCGCGGACACGAACTGCGACTGGCTGCGGATCTTGTCGACGTCCTTGACGCTCAGGTTCGGGAACGCCTGCGCGCCCTGACTGACGCCGGCGGCCTGTGCCGCGCCGGGCGTGATCACAATCATGTTCGTGCCGAGGTTGTTGATCTGTTCCCGGATGCGGTTTCGGGCGCCGTAACCGACGGCGACCATGACGATGACCGCGGCCACACCGATGATGATGCCGAGCATCGTCAACGCCGCGCGCATCTTGTTCTTGAGGATGCTCTGCGTGGCGAGTTTCACGAGAGTCTTGGATTTCATGCGACCTCCTTGTCCTCGTCCACGAACTGAGCGAGGTCGGCCGCGGCGGAGCGGCGGTTCTTCACGGGCTCGTCGCGTCGGATGCGTCCGTCGCGCACTTCCACGATCCGCTTCGCGTAGACCGCGATGTCCGGCTCGTGGGTGACGACGACGATCGTGATGCCCTGCTCGTTCAGCTCCTGGAACAGGGCCATGACTTCGGTCGACGTGCGCGTGTCGAGGTTTCCGGTCGGCTCGTCCGCGAGGATGATCGCCGGCTCGGTGACGAGCGCGCGCGCAATCGCGACGCGTTGCTGCTGACCGCCCGACAGCTCACTGGGCTGATGCTCGAGACGGTCACCGAGCCCGACGCGCTCGAGCGCCGCGGCCGCGAGAGCGCGAGTGTCGCGCTTGCGGCCGCTGCGGTCGTACAGCAACGGCAGCTCGACGTTCTCGAGTGCGGACGTTCGCGGCAGAAGATTGAATCCCTGGAACACGAATCCGATCTTCTGATTGCGGATCGCGGCGAGCGCATTCTTGTCCTGACCTTCGACACGCATGCCGTCGAGCAGGTATGCGCCCGACGTCGGCGTGTCGAGACATCCGAGAAGGTTCATGAGCGTCGATTTACCGGAGCCGGAGGTGCCCATGATCGCGATGAACTCGCCCTTCTCGACGGCCAGATCGATTCCGCGCAACGCGTGGACCTCGTTCGAGCCGGTGACGTACGTCTTCACGAGCTTCTCGGTCTGAATGACGTTCGCCATTAGAAGGCTCCTCGACCACCACCGCCGCGCTGCTGCTGCGTGCTGGTGGCGCCGAACGGGCTTGCACCCGTCGTCGTGGTCGTCGCGGTCTGCGTCGTGCTGACCGTACCGGCGATGACCTTCGTGCCATCAGTGATGTTCTTGCCCGTGATCTCGGTTTCCGTACCGTCGTTGATCCCGGTCTTCACGCGAGTCACGGCGAGCTTGCCGTTGGCGTCGAGGTAGTAGAGCGTGCCGGAATTCGAAACGCCTGTGCGCGGACCACGCGCAGCTCGGGCGGCGCCGGCGACCGTCGTTGTCGTGGTCGTCGTTGTGGTCGTGCTCGTTGCCGTCGTTGCAGACTGTGCTTTCAGCGTCGCAAGCTCCGCGTCCGTCGGCTTGAACCGCAGCGCCGAGTTCGCGACTTTGAGCACGTTGTCCGCCGTCTTCGTCAGGAAGTTCGCGCGGGCGGTCATGCCCGGCAGCAGCTTGCCCTGCGAGTTGTCGACCGACACGACGACCGTGTAGTTCACGACGTTGTCCGTGGTCGTCGACTGCAGGCGCACCTGCTTCACGATGCCCTTGAATGTCTGGCCCTGAAGTGCCTGCACGGTGAATTCGACCGGCTGCTCTTCCTGGATCTGGGCGATGTCGCTTTCGCCGACCTGCGCGAGGATCTGCATTTGCGAGAGATCGTTCGCGATGCGGAACAGTTCCGGCGCGGAAAGGCTGGCCGCAACGGTCTGACCCTGGTCGACATTTCGCGCGACGACGACGCCGTCGATCGGCGCGTAGATGTTCGTGAAGGACAGATTCTGCCGGGCACGATCGAGTGCGACCTGAGCCGACTTCACGCCCGCCTGCCCGACTTTCGAGGTGGCTAAGGTCTGCTCGTACGCGCTCTTCGCGACGAGTCCGTCGTTCGCCAGCTGTTTGTTGCGCTGGTAGTCGCTCGAGGCCTGAGCCGCCACGGCCTGCGCCTTTTGGACGTTCGCCTGCGCGTCGGTGACAGATTGCTGCGCGAGCGTCGGATCGATCCTCGCGAGAAGTTGGCCCTTCTTCACATGGTCGTTGAAGTCG
>DASVHS010000620.1:0-6505 GCA_036382495.1 Thermoanaerobaculia bacterium
CCGAGCACGAAAAGAATCGCGCATCCGCTGAGCGCGCCGAGGAAGAAGACGCCGGCGCGAGACTTCTGAGGCATGGCCGTCGGAACAGGCGGAGGTAACTCTGTGCGAGCCGGCTGGACAGGCGGGGGCGCCTGTCCTTCAGTCGGAGTCGGTTCGAACTCGCTCATGACTCCGTCTTCTCCGGCTCGGTTGTCGCAACAGGCGCGGCCGCAACTGTAGCGCCATGCTGCGTGCGTTCTTCTTCGGTGAGCTCGGCGACGTCGCGCGTCGTCAATCCGATCTTGCGCTCGTTCGGATCGATCTTGATGACACGCGTGCGGATCGCATCGCCGACCTGGAACGTCTTGTCGAGCTTCACCTTCAGGTCGCGCTGCACTTCCGAAACGTGGGCGAGACCTTCGATTCCGTCGGCGAGTCGTACGAAGAGTCCGAAGTCAGTGATCTTCGCGATCGTTCCGATCAGCTCATCGCCGACGGCGTGCTGCTTCGCGAAGTTCTCCCACTCGTTCGGCAGGAACTCGCGGATCGAAAGCGACAGGCGCTGGTTCTCGCCGTCAACGTTGATCACGCGGGCCTGCACCGTGTCGCCCTTCTTCAGGACCTCGTTCGGATGTTTCAGCCGCCGGTTCCACGACATGTCCGAGATGTGGATCAGTCCGTCGATGCCTTCCTCGACTTCGACGAACGCGCCGAAGTCGGTCAGGTTGCGAACCTTGCCGGTGATGACGGCTCCGACCGGGAAACGTTCGCCGATCGTGTCCCACGGATTCTGTTCGAGCGCTTTGAGCGACAGCGAGATCCGCCGGTTCTGTACATTCACATCCGAGACGACGGCTTCGATCTCACCGCCGACGGAAAGCAGCTTCGACGGGTTGCGCACTTTCTTCGTCCATGACATCTCGCTGACGTGGATCAATCCCTCGACGCCTTCCTCGAGCTCGACGAACGCGCCGTAATCGGCAAGCGATACGACTTTGCCGTGCACCTTGCTGCCGAGCGGATAGCGCTGAACGACATCGCTCCAGGGATCCGGCGACTTCTGCTTGTAGCCGAGGGAGACTCGCTCCGCCGCCGGATCGAATTTCAGGACGACGACTTCGATCTCGTCGCCGACATTGAAATACTCCGACGGATGATTGACGCGGCCCCAGCTGATGTCGGTGATGTGCAGCAGCCCATCGACGCCGCCGAGGTCGACGAAGACGCCGTAGTCGGTGATGTTCTTGACGACGCCGTGCGTGATCTTGCCTTCCTCGAGGCGGCCGAACGTCTCGTGTTTCTGCGCGGCCTGTTCGACTTCGACGATGGCGCGACGCGACAACACGACGTTGCTGCGCTTCTTGTCGAACGAGACGATCTTAAATTTGTACTCGTGACCTTTGAGCGCATCGAGGTTCTTGACCGGCTTCGTGTCGATGAGCGAGCCCGGCAGGAACGCCTTGATCCCGCCGACGTCGACCGCGACACCGCCTTTGACCCTGTCGACGACACGGCCGCTGATCGCCTGATCGGCCTTGTAAGCGGCTTCGATGCGATCCCAGACGAGCATGCGCTCGGCCTTCTCGCGCGACAGCATCACGTAACCCGATGAGTCTTCGAGACGTTCGACGAAGACGTCGATCTCGTCACCCGGCTTGACGCTGATCTGACCGCCGAAGCCGGTAACCTGTTGAATCGGAAGAAGGCCTTCGGATTTGTAACCGATGTCGACGACGACTTCCGTCGGCGTCAGCTTGACCACCCTCCCGCGGACGATCTCGCCCTCGGCGAAGCTGGCCATCTTCTTGTCGTACAGGTCGAGAAGCTCGCCCATACCGAGGTTTTCCAGACTGGTGTCCTGGCTCTTTTTCTTTGGATCATCACTGGACGCCATGGAACTGGAAAACCTCCCTTTGACCGCCATGGGCGCGGTGCCTCAAATCTGCGTAAATTGTTGAGCCACGCCGAAATCGGGAGTTTAGCGGTCGGGCGTTACACCGTCAAGGAAGGCCACGGACCCGACCGACAATCCGGTCAACAACTTGCGGGATCGTGAGGCTCGACGTGTCGATGACCATGTAGGTGTCGTCGTAGGTCAACGGCGACTCGGCGCGGGTCGAATCCTGCTCGTCGCGCGCGCTCATTCCCTTGAGGACGTCCTCGAATGGCAGCGTGGTGCCCCTCGCCTGCAGCTCGGCGAAGCGCCGCTCGGCCCGGACGTGCGGCGTCGCGGTCAGAAAAAACTTGTAAGGCGTTTCGGGAAAGACCTTTGTGCCGATGTCGCGGCCCTCGAGCACGCCTCCGATGCGGCGTCCCAGGTCCTGCTGCAGCCGGACGAGGACGCGGCGGACGGCGGGAACAGCCGAGACGTCGCTCGCCGCCATGCTGATCTCGGGCGTCCGGATCAGCGACGTGATGTCCTCATCGTCGAGAAGGACGCGCGGCTTCTCACCGGGAACGAAATCGATCTTCGACGCTTCGGCGAGCTTTTCGAGACGTTCGGCGTCGTGCGTGTCGATGCCGCGCCGCTTTGCTGCAAGTCCGATTGCGCGATACATCGAGCCGGTGTCGATGTGCGGAAGGTTGAGCTCGCGGGCGACGAGCTTGCTGGTCGTGCTCTTCCCGACTCCCGACGGACCATCGATCGCGACGATCCGCGTCATGGCTAGCGGCTGCGCGCGGCGCTCCGCTTCTTCGTGGAGCGACGGGCGCCATCGCCCGTTGTCCTCCGCTTCTTCGAGGCCGTTGTCCTCTGGCGGCCGGGGCCGGCCGGCGCGACACGCTTCTTCGGCTCCTTCATCGTCTCGAGCATCTTCACTTCCTGCTTCGTCAGCTCACGCCATACGCCTGGCGTCAGCTTCGGATCAGAAAGCGGCCCGATCGCGACACGTTTGAGCTTGGAGACCGGATGGCCGACGGCCTGGAACATCTTGCGGATCTGCTGCGTGCGGCCTTCACGAAGACGGACTTCGAACCAGCTGTTGCCTTCGTCCTCGCCTTTGCCGGTCGTCCGCATGCGCGAGATCTCGCACGGCAGCGTGCGTTTTCCTTCCAGCGTGATGCCGCGCTGGAGTTTGTCGATGATCCGTTCTTCCGGCACGCCGCGAACCTTCACGTTGTACGTTTTGATGGAGCCGTGTTTCGGATGGGAGACCTTGAACGCCAGCTCGCCGTCGTTCGTCAACAGCACGAGCCCTTCGGAGTGATAGTCGAGGCGACCGACGGGGTAGATGCGCTCGCGGATGCCGCGCACGAGATCGATGACCGTGCGACGGCCCTGCGGGTCCTCGACCGTCGTCATCACTTCTTTCGGTTTGTAAATGAGGATGTAGCGATGCGGTTCGGCGTGCGTGATCAGCTTGCCGTCGACTTTGATGTGATCGCGCGCGCTGTCGGCTTTGGTCCCCAGCTCGGTGACGACGCGTCCGTTCACGGTCACGCGTCCCTCGCGGATCATCGTTTCCGCTTCACGCCGCGATGCAAAGCCGGCGTGGGCGATGATTTTCTGAAGTCGCTCCGGTTCCATCACTCGTGTTGATCGCCGCTCGATGATTCTAACTCGACTTCTTCACTCACTGCGGCGTAGTCGGGCTCGGGCGCGGCGTTGATCGCCGCGACGACGTCTTCGTTGATCGTCTCTCCGATCAGATCACCGAACTCTTCGAGGCGCGGCAGATCGCGGATGTCGTTCAGTCCGAAGTGCACGAGGAACTCACGCGTCGTGCGATAGAGGAACGGACTGCCGACGACTTCCTTGCGTCCCGAGACGCGGATCATGCGCCGCTCCAGGAGCGTGCGGATGACCGCGGTCGAGTTCACGCCGCGCAGGTCGGACACCTCCGGCGCGGTGATCGGCTGCCGGTACGCGATCATCGCCAGCGTCTCCAGCGCCGCAATCGACAGACGGTTCTCGCCTTTCCGCGCGAAAAACTTTTTCAGGATCGAGTCGTGCTCGGGTCGCGTGGCCAGCCGCCAGCCGCCCGCGGCCTGTTCCAGCACGATCCCGCCGGCGCGCGCGTCGAGGTCCTTTTTGATCTCGTCGAGCTGCGCCGCGATCGCTTCCGCCGATTCGTCGAATGCTTCGACGAGATCGTCGATCTTCGCCGGCTCGTTGCTGACAAAAAGGACTGCTTCAATGGCTGCGCGGAGTTCGCTCTGGTCCATTACGAGTTGTCAAACAACGCGAACGTTGCCTGGTCGATCTCCTTGTCTGTTTTCGCAATCAGAATTTCGGAGAAGTTATCGCCTTGCTTCAGCGAGATGCCGCCGAGGCGGACGAGCTCGAGCGTGGCCAGGAAGATGGCGATGAGCTCGTTGCGGTCGCGTCCCTCGAGCAACCATTGCAGCCGGATCGGCGATTTCTCGTGCGCCTTCGCATACAGCTCGTGCATCTTGTCCGACACCTTGTGCACGAGGCGCTTGAGCTCGATCGACTGCGGGTGATTCACTTTGTAGCGATTGAGCGCCGTGCGGAACGCGTCGATGAGATCGAAGAGCGAGACTTCGCTCATGTCGATGTCGGCGGCCTCGTGGCCCGGCAGCGTGGCCGGCTTTCGCGACCACATGCCCATGCGCAACACGTCGAGCTCGGCGAAGCTCTCGGCGACGGACTTGAATCGCTGATACTCGAGCAAACGATCGACGAGCTCCTGACGAGGATCTTCGATGTCGGCCGTCGCCGATTCATCCCGCGGCAGAAGCATTTTCGACTTGATGTGGATGAGCAGCGCCGCCATGTAGATGTAGTCGGCGGCGACTTCGAGATCGAGTTCCTCCATCGCGTCGAGATACGTGTTGAACTGATCCGTGATCAGCAGGATGGGGATGTCGTAGATGTCCACCTCATTCTTTTTGATGAGGTGCAGCAGAAGGTCGAGCGGCCCGTGGAACGAGGGCAACGAGACTTTGTACGCGTCTTCGTTCTCGCTCTCCTCCCTCAGCGGGGCGCCGGCGACCTTTTCGTCTTCGCTCATCGTCGTCATTTCAATTCCGGATAGTCGATCTTCATCGCTTTGCGCACCAGGGCCAGCGTCTCCCCTGCCCGTTCCCGTGCACGCTCGTTGCCGTCGCGCAGAACGTTCCACACGACGCCCGGGTCGCGATCGATCTCCTCGCGCCGCGCCCGGATCGGACGCAGTTGCTCGATCATGATCTCGGCGATGAGCTTCTTGTCGTCGACGCAACCGATCTGCGCCGTCCGGCATTCGTGATCGACACGTTTGATCGTGGCGTCATCCGAGAACAGCTTGTGAAACTGGAACAGGTTGCAGATGTCCGGATTGCCGGGATCCTTTCTGCGGATGCGGTTCGGGTCGGTGAACATCGTCATGACGAGCGCGCGGATCTCGTCGGCACTGGCAGTCAGTCCGATCGTGTTGCCGTACGATTTCGACATTTTGCGCCCATCGAGGCCGGGCACCTTCGGCGTCGCGGTGAACAGCGGCTGCGGTTCCGGAAAAACATTGCCGTAGAAATTGTTGAAGCGGCGCACGATCTCGCGCGACAACTCCAGATGCGATGCCTGGTCCTCACCCACCGGCACATGATTCGCGCGGTAGACGATGATGTCCGCGGTCTGCAAAAGCGGGTAGCCGAGGAAGCCGTAGGTGTTGAGGTCCTTGTCTTCGATCTGGGCCTGCTGGTCCTTGAACGTCGGGACGCGCTCGAGCCACGGCAGCGGCGTCACCATCGACAACAGCAGATGCAACTCGGCATGCTCCTTTACCTCGGACTGCACGAAGATCGTCGACTTCTTCGGGTCCAGGCCGGCCGCAAGCCAGTCCGCGACCGCCTCGTACGTCGACTGCCGGATGTTCGCGGGATCGGCGTAATCGGAGGTGAGCGCGTGCCAGTCGGCGACGAAGTAGTAGCAGCGATATTGATCCTGCAACTGGACCCAGTTGCGGATTGCGCCGAAATAGTTGCCGAGGTGAACCCTGCCCGTGGGACGGAGACCGCTGAGGACGAATTGTTGAGTCATGAATTCGAGGACGCGGGAGTGTAAACCGAATTTCGGAATTCGAATGATGTCATCCTGAGCTGCGAAGACAGCGAGGGATCTGGGGGCCGGACACCCCACCGCCCAGATTCCTCGCCGTCTTCGCGGCTCAGAATGACGATCAGTTCAGTCCCGCGTCACGTCGAGCGGCACACCAATCATTCTCCGCGCCGTCTCTTCCGCCGCGACCAATCCCTGTGTGTCGATCACTTCAATCGCCGCATCTCTCGCTTTTTCCATGAGGTCGTGGTCGCGGACGATGTTGCCGAATCGGAAGCGCGGCACGCCCGATTGTTTTGTGCCGAGGAATTCGCCGGGGCCGCGGAGGGCGAGGTCGCGCTCGGCGACTTCGAAGCCGTCGCGCGTCGCTTCGAACATCTTCAGACGCGCGACGCTTTCCGGTGCCGCGCGCGCGTTGCGCACGAGGATGCAGTACGACTTCCGCTCGCCGCGGCCCACACGTCCGCGCAGCTGATGCAGTTGCGACAGGCCGAAGCGATCAGCTTCAATGATCATCATGATCGACGC
>DASVHS010000621.1:0-4966 GCA_036382495.1 Thermoanaerobaculia bacterium
GGATGAGGGATGAGGGCTCTGAAATCATGTCATCCCGAGCGTGAGCGAGGGACCGGGGCGTGGGGAGGCCGGCCTCCACTTCCCCCGGGTCCCTCGCTCACGCTCGGGATGACATGATTTGCATGGCCCTAATCCTTCATCCTTCAGCCTTCAGCCTTCATCCTTCAGCCTTCAGCCTTCCGACATCCCTCAGGTAAACTCCGCGCGCATGCCCGTTCCTCTTCTCGCCCTGAAACTTCAATACTCGGCCATCCGCGACGAAGTCATGCGTGTGACTGAGGATGTGTACGAGTCGCAGATGTTCATCCTGGGGAAGAGGGTGGACGCGTTCGAGGCCGATTTCGCCCGCTACTGCGGCTCGAAACACGCGGTCGGCGTCTCCTCCGGAACGGACGCGCTGCTGGTCGCACTGATGGTGCACAACATCGGTCCGGGCGACGAAGTCATCGTTCCGGCGTATTCGTTTTTTGCGACGGCCGGCGTCGTCGATCGTCTCGGCGCCAGGCCGGTCTTCGCCGACATCACGCTCGACGACTACAACATCGATCCGAAGCTGATCGAGTCGAAGATCACGCCGCACACGAAAGCGATCATGCCTGTGCACCTCTACGGACAGGTCGCGGCGATGGATGAGATCAACGCGATCGCGCGCAAGCACAAGCTGATCGTCGTCGAAGATGCGGCCCAGGCCGTCGGTGCCGCGTACAACGGAAAACGCGCCGGCATCCTCGGCGACATCGGATGCTTCTCGTTCTTTCCCTCGAAGAACCTCGGCGCGTTCGGCGATGCCGGTGCCGTGACGGTCGAGGATGACGCGATGTTCGAGCGCCTGATCGATTTTCGCGTCCACGGGATGCGGCCGAAGTACTACCACCGCTACGTCGGCGGCAACTTTCGGATCGACGCGTTGCAGGCCGCGGTGCTTCACGTGAAGCTGCCGCATCTCGACGCGTGGGCGGAGGGGCGGCGGCGCAATACGAAGTTCTACGAGGAATTGTTCGCCGGCGCGAGGCTCGGTGACCGCGTCGTGCTACCGAAAGAGCTTCCCCGGCGCCATCATGTATTCAACCAGTACATCATCCGCTTCACGGAAGGCCGCGCCACGCGCGATCGCGTCATGGCGCATCTCAAGAGCGCCGGGATCGGCTGTGAGGTCTACTACCCGCTGACGCTGCCGCAGCAGGAATGCTTTCAGTCGAACGCCGCCGCGAAGGATCGTTACAAGAACTCGGAGACCGCCGCGGACCAGACTCTGGCGATCCCGATCTTCGCCGAGTTGACGAAGGAGCAGATGCAGGAAGTTGTAAGAGAGATCGTGAAGGGCCTTGCGTAGCTCCTGCGCTCCGCCCTCTGCGCTCCGCGCTCTGAAGACATGATTCCTCTCCGCCAGACCTGGCCGCACACGTCGGTCCCCGTCGTCAACCGCGTGCTCGTCGGCGCGAACGTGGCCGTTTTCATCGTGCAGCTGTTCATGGGAAACGCTGCCGAGCGATTCATCGACACGTTCGGCTACATCCCGATCCGCTTCCTGCATCCACAGATGTTCGGCTACACGCGTGTCGAAGTCGCGGTGACGCTCGTGACGTCGCTGTTCCTGCACGGCGGACTCGTCCACCTCTTCGGCAACATGATCTATCTCTGGGTGTTCGGCGAAGCGGTCGAAGACGCGTTCGGCCACACCGGATACTTTTTCTTCTTCATCGCGGCGGGTGTGATCGGCAGCCTGACTCACACGATCGTCTTTCCGCGATCCCCGATCGCATCGATCGGTGCGTCGGGCAGCATCGCCGGGGTTCTGGGCGCGTTTCTCGTGTTGCGCCCGCGTGCGCGAATCGTCACATTGTTTCCTCTCGTGATTTACTGGGCCATGGCGGAGATTCGTGCCGCACTGTTTCTGCCGGTCTGGTTCCTCATGCAATTCTTCAACGGGTTCCTGTCGCTCGGCGCGGCGCGCGGCACGCAGGAGGTGGCCGGCATCGCGTGGTGGGCGCATATCGGCGGCTTCGTGTTCGGTGCGGCGATCGCGGGCGGTTATCGTGTGATGAGAAGGAGTGCTGAATGAGAAAGGGCATCATCCTCGCCGGCGGATCGGGCACGCGGCTCTATCCGCTGACGTCGGTCATGTCGAAGCAGCTCCTGCCCGTCTACGACAAGCCGATGATCTATTACCCGCTGACGACGCTGATGCTCGCCGGCGTGAATGACATGCTGATCATCACCACTCCCGCCGACCAGGCTCTCTTCCGCCAGCTCCTGGGCGACGGATCGCAGTGGGGCATCCGCCTGTCGTACGCGGAGCAACCGCATCCGGGCGGGCTGGCGCAGGCGTTCCTCATCGGCCGCGACTTCGTCGGCAACAACCCCAGCTGTCTCATCCTCGGCGACAACATCTATTACGGACACGGGCTGACCGAGGCGTTGCAGAGGGCAGCGGCGTCGACGAGCGGCGCGACGGTGTTCGCGTATCGCGTGAAAGATCCGGAGCGCTACGGCGTCGTCGAAGTGGACGATGACGGCCGCGCGCGCAGCATCGAGGAGAAACCGGAGAAACCGAAATCGAATCTCGCCGTCACCGGCCTCTATTTCTATGATGAGAACGTGACGGACTACGTGACGAAGATCAAGCCCTCGGCGCGTGGCGAGCTCGAGATCACGGACCTGAATCGCGTTTACCTCGAGCGCGGGACGCTGAAGGTCGAACAGCTTGGGCGCGGGTATGCGTGGTTCGATACCGGGACGCAGGAGTCACTGCTCGAAGCGGCGAATTTCGTCGAGACGATCGAGCTGCGGCAGGGACTGAAGATCGCCTGTCCGGAAGAAGTGGCGTTCTACTTTGACTGGATCACGCGCGAGCAGCTGCTGGCGCTGGCCGCCAAGCTGGCGAAGAGCGCGTACGGCAAGTATCTTCTCAACATCGCGCAATGAAAACCGTTCTGGTCACGGGTGGGGCAGGGTTCATCGGGTCGCATCTCGTCGACGCCTATGTCGAGAAGGGCTGGCGTGTGTTCGTCGTCGACAATCTCTCGACCGGCGACGTCCGCAACGTCAACGCGCGAGCCGAGCTGCATGCCATCGATGTGCATGACGCGGCGCCGCTCGTCGCGAAATGGAAACCCGATCTGATCAGCCATCACGCCGCTCAGGTCGACGTGCGCAAGTCCGTCGCCGATCCGGCGGGTGACGCTGAGATCAACATCGTCGCGTCGGTCCGGCTCCTTCAGGCGTGTGTCGACGCGGGAGTGAAGCGATTCATCTTCGCGTCGAGCGGCGGCGCGATTTACGGCGAGCCTGTGTCGGGGCCTCAGAGCGAGGAGCATCCGCAGCGGCCGATGTCGCCATACGGCTGCGCGAAGCTGGCCGTCGAGCACTACTTGAATTACTACCGCGAGGTCCAGGGACTCTCGACGGTGGCGATGCGCTACGCGAACGTGTACGGACCGCGGCAGAGCACGAAAGGGGAGGCGGGCGTCGTGGCGATTTTTGCTGATCGCCTGCTCCGCAAGCTGCCGGTCACGATCAATGGCGACGGAAGCCAGACGCGCGACTTCGTCTACGTCGGCGACGTCGTCGCGGCGAACATGGCTGTGTCCGAGCGCGACGACCTCACCGGCGCGTTCAACGTCGGCACAGCCATGGAGACGTCGGTCAACGAGCTGTACGACGCGATGTCGCAAATCAACGGCACGCACGTCCAGGCATTGCGCGGTCCCGCAAAAGCCGGAGAGCAGATGCGGAGTGTGCTGGACGGCCGGCGCCTGCGAAACGCCGCGATGATCGCAACGCCGCGTGCGATTTCCGATGGCCTCAAGCTGACGATCGATTTCTTCGCGTCGCGCCGAACGAATTGAGGAGGCGTCTTGATCAACCGCTGGAGTGATGTTCGTCCTTTGAGCCCGGTCGACGATCTCGTTCATCAGTCGCGGCTCGTGGGTGCGGAGGAATCACTCGTTCTGTGGGGCGGCGGGAACAACAGCATCAAGACCACCGCGGAGGACCTGCTCGGCAACACGATCGAAGTCATGTTGATCAAGAGCAGCGGCAGCGACATGAAGTCGATCGCCGCAAAGCAGTTTCCGGCGGTGCGGCTCGACTACATACGGCCCCTTCGTCATCGCGCGGAGATGTCCGATGAGGAGATGGCGGACTATCTGACTCGATGTCTGACCGATCCGTCCGGACCGCGGCCTTCGATCGAGACGCTACTGCACGCATTTCTTCCGGCGGTAGCGGTGCTGCACACGCACGCGGACGCGATCCTCGCGCTCACGAATACCAAGGGCGGCCAGGCCACCGTTCGACGCTGCTTTGGTGACTCGGTCATTCGGATTCCGTATCGTCGTCCAGGTTTTCTTCTCAGCCGCGAAGTTGCCGAAGGATTAGAACGCGCTCCCGACTCCGCAGGGTTGATTCTCATGAACCACGGTCTCATCACCTGGGGCGCTTCAGCGCGTGAAGCGTACGAACGTCACATCGATCTCGTGTCGCGAGCCGAGGAGTTTGCGGCGAGAGGGGAATCGGTGAGCTCCGCGAAAACGGCGAAGAGATCCGACGCCGATCGGGTCGGGCCCGTTCTGCGTGGAGCGCTCAGCGACCGGCGATCGCTCGTCCTCGAGCTCGATGACAGCGAAGCGGTCATGCAGTTTGTCAGCAGACCGGATCTCGATCGCGTGTCGCAGCATGGCGCGGCGACGCCCGACCACCTGCTACACACGAAACGATTTCCGGTCATCGTGAAAGACGTCGATGCGGTCCGCGCGGCCGTCGATGCGTACATCGAAAAGTACGCGGCGATTTATGCGACGCGGAAGTCCGCGTTCCCGATGCTCGATCCCACGCCACGTGTGATCCTGGTTCCCGGAATCGGAATGTTCACGGCCGGCAAGGACGCGCGTGCCGCGCGGATCGTCCGCGACATCTATCGACACACGATCGAAATCATCACGACAGCCGAACGCCTCGGCGGCTA
>DASVHS010000622.1:0-5899 GCA_036382495.1 Thermoanaerobaculia bacterium
CGACGCGATCGCCGAGTGCCAGACGCACATCGATCGGAATCGACAGAACGCTCATCTTCGCAAGCAGCTCCTCGCGATCTACACCGAGAAGCAGAGGACGCTTGAACAGGTGATGCGGGAGGGAACCCATGTCTCGAACCAGTAAATCGTTGTCGGCGGCACTGCTCGCCGTTCTCTTTGCCACCGTGGTCCTCGCCGAGGACCGATTCGAACTGACTTACGCGAAAACGTTCAAGTATCACGGCGGCCGCGTCACCGTGGAGCACGCATTCGGCGACGTCGCCGTCACGACGGGATCGGAATCCGTGGTGAATGTCCGCGCGACGATTCGCGCATCCGATCCGGACTTCGGCAAACAGATCCGCATCACGACGAGCGAAACGAACGGGATCTCGGTCAAGACCGAGTATCCGGAACACTACTCACACATCGGCAACTTCTCGTACTCGGTCGACTATCGCATCACGGTGCCGGCCAACGCGCCACTGACGATCAGGAACCGCTTCGGCGGGATCGAGGCGAGCGGAATCGGTACGTCATCCGAGTTCATCAACTCGCAGGGATCGGTGTCACTCCGCGAAGTGCGCGGTGCACAGCGCGTCGAGAACGCATTCGGATCGATCGAAGTGTCGAACAGCGGCGGGCCGTTGACGCTGAAGAATGCAAACGGGTCGATCTCTGCTCGCGAGATCTCCGGCAATCTCGATGCGACGAACCGCTTCGGATCGGTGGAGGTGATGAACGCGCACGAGAACGTCACGATCAGGAACGCGAACGGGAGCGTGGGTGCGCGCGCCGTCGGCGGATCGCTGAGCGTCGTCAGCTCGTTCGCAAGCGTCACCGCGACCGACATCAACGGACAGCTCGACGTCACGAACGCGAACGGCCGCGTCGAGGTCCGCAACGTCGCCGGAAACGCAACGCTCAAGACGACGTACGGTTCCGTGCAGGCGAACGACGTCAAGGGCAGCCTGATCGTGACCGCGCAGAACTCTCGCGTCGAAGCGCGCACGGTCGGCGGCAGCGCGACGATCGGAACGACGTTCGGGAGCGTCGACGTCCGGGACATCACCGGCTCCCTCCGCATCACGAGCCAGAATGGCAGCATCACGTCCGACAACAGCGGCGAGTTCACGGCCGACACGCGATTCGGGAGCGTGAGCGCCAGCCACATTCGCGGCAGCGCCGACGTCGACAACGCGAACGGCAGCGTGCAGCTGTCCGACGTGGCGCGCGACGCGCGGGTGCGCACCAGCTTCGCCTCCGTGTTCGTCAAAGGTGCCGGCGGCGCGATCGACATCGAGAATCAGAACGGAGCGATCGGCGTCAGCGGGTTGAGCGGCGGATGCAAGCCGGTCACGCTCAAGACGAGCTTCTCGTCGATCAAAGTCGCGGTGCCGTCGAGCGCGAGCTATTCGATCAACGCCAGGACGTCATTCGGGCGCATCAACAGCGCGCTGCCGATCACGATGACATCGTCGTCGGATGAATCACTCGTCGGCACGATCGGCGGCGGCACCTGCCACATGGAGCTGGTCAACTCGAACGGCAGCATCACGATCGAGAAAGAATGATCCTGAAAGGCTGAAGGATGAAGGCTGAAGGCTGAAGGAAAGCTGAATCACTTCAGCCTTCAGCCTTCATCCTTCAGCCTTTCTTCAGAACGATCTCTTGTACGTAAAGATAAACGCCCGCGGCACGCAGTTCCGGTAGGGCGGCTTGAACGAGGCCGCGCGGATCTCCCGCTCGGCCATCGAGCCCAGCGATGTGTCGCCGGTCGAATTCGAAACGACTTTCGTCCCCGTCACTTCGCCTTTCGTGTTGACCGTCGCGTCGACGACGACAAGACCGTGCGCTCCGTTCTCCGAAAATGCCGCGAGCGGCGTCTTCACGAACGAATAATCCGATTCACAACCAGGCTTGCGCGAACGCGGCTTGCCACTGGAAACGTGTTGCGAGGAAACCCAACCTTCCTCTCCGGTCCCGAGCCGTACATGCGACCAACCGTTTTCTTCGGCGAGAAGCGTGAGCTGATCGCCACGCTTGACCTGCGTGACAACCGCGGACGTCGACGACGCATCCTGGCGGACATTCAACGTCGTCGCCGTCACTCGAACGATTCCCATCGCGCCTTGCGGCGCTGGAAGCTCCGGCACGGTCTGCGGTTCCGGCGCCGGCGTGCTGCACGCGGCAAAGAGCAACAGGAAAACAAGACATTTACGCACCAAGAATTCTCCTCACGACGTCGCCGGGACTCTTTCCCTCGCCAATCGCCCGCACGATCGCACTGCCGACCACGACAGCATCGCACCGATCGCGCAGCAGCGCGTAGTGCTCCGGTTGGGACACTCCGAAACCGACAGCGATGGGCTTCTTCAGCGTCTTGCGAATTTCATCGAGGCGGGAGAGCAGCGCCGGATCGAGATCGCGCCGCACACCGGTCACGCCTGTCGTCGAAACGTAATACACAAACCCGTCGCTGGCGCGTTCGATCGCCGCGATCCGCTTCGCGCTCGACGTCGGCGCAAGCAGGAAGATTGTCCCGAGGTTGTGCGCGTGCATGGTCGCGCGGAATTCGGCGGCGGCCTCCGGCGGCAGATCTGTGAGCAGCACCGAATCGATTCCCGCCTCGGCAGCGTCCGTCGCGAACTTCTCCACGCCGTACCGCATCACCGGATTGAGATACGAGAACGCGATCAGCGGAATCTCGCTGCGGGAACGAATGGCACGCGCGATCGTGAAGATGTCGCGCGTCGTCGTGCCGCCGTTCAATGCGCGCTGCGCCGCAGCCTGAATCACCGGGCCATCCGCGATGGGATCCGAGAACGGAATACCGAGCTCGATCGCATCCGCACCCGCAGCCTCGATCTCCTCGACGGCGCGGATCGTCGAATCGCGATCGGGATCGCCGCAGGTGACATAGGCAATCAGCCCGCAGCGTGTCTCGGCGCGCAAGCGTTTGAACAAAGCAGAGACGCGCTTCACTTCTGCCTTCTGCCTTCTGCCTTCTGCCCTTGAGCAATCTGCGGCACGTCTTTATCCCCGCGCCCCGAAAGATTCACGACCACGTTGCCGCGCATCGAGCTGCCGTTGCGCAGCAGCCACCCGAGCGCATGCGACGACTCGAGCGCCGGAATGATTCCCTCGGTCTCACACAGCTTGTGGAAGCCCTCCAGCGCGAGATCGTCGCTGCAGTCGTAATACTCGACGCGTCCGATTTCGTGCAGATGCGCATGCTCCGGCCCGATCGACGGATAGTCGAGACCCGCGGAGATCGAATGCGTCTCCGCGATCTGTCCGAACTCGTCCTGCAGCACCATCGATCGCGTTCCATGCAGAACGCCGAGCGCGCCTCCGCTGAATCGCGCGGCGTGATCGCCGAGCTTTCCGCTGCGGCCGCCCGCTTCGACGCCGATCATCCGCACCGATTTGAATTTCAACATCTCGTAAAACAAACCGATCGCGTTCGAGCCGCCGCCGACGCACGCGATCGCGACATCGGGCAATCCACCGGTGCGTTTGCGCAACTGCAGGAGCGCTTCGCGTCCGATGACGGACTGAAAGTCGCGGACGACCATCGGATAGGGATGGGGACCGAGGACCGAGCCGATGATGTAGTGCGTCGTGCGGACGTTCGTGACCCAGTCGCGGATCGCCTCGTTGATCGCATCCTTCAGCGTCCTGCTCCCACTCGACACCGCCACCACCTCGGCGCCCAGGAGTTTCATGCGGAAGACGTTGAGCTCCTGGCGGGCCATGTCGACCTCGCCCATGTAAACCATGCACTGCAGCCCGAGGAGCGCGCAGGCGGTTGCGGTGGCGACGCCGTGCTGGCCGGCGCCGGTCTCCGCGATGATGCGCTGCTTGCCCATCCGCTTCGCGATCAACGCCTGCCCGAGCGCGTTGTTGATCTTGTGCGCGCCGGTGTGGTTCAGGTCCTCGCGTTTGAGGAAGAGTCGAAAATCTCCGCCACACAGCGACGCGAACCGCGACGCCTCGGTGAGCGGAGTCGGACGTCCGACGAAGTCTTCGAGGATGCGATCGAGCTCCTTGCGGAACTCGCGATCGCGCCGCAGTTTCTTGTACGCTGCTTCGAACTCGTCGAGCGCGGCCATGAGCGTCTCGGGCACATAGCGTCCGCCGAACTGACCGAAGTAACCCGCGGCATCAGGAAGAGAACGCGCCATCAGCCGCGCCTCACTCGCTGAAAAAGTTGCTCGAGCTTCTCGGGATCTTTCACGCCGGGTTCGGATTCGACGCCGCTGGCGATGTCGATCGCGTCCGGGCGCACGAGGCTGATCGCCGCGGCGACGTTGTCGGGCTCGAGGCCGCCGGCGAGGAGAAATGGTTTTGTGCGCGGATACGTCGCCAGGAGCGACCAGTCGAAGCGCCGTCCCGTTCCGCCGATGCGGCGTTCCTCGAACGTGTCGAACAAAAACCACTCCGCGCCGGGATGGAACGTCGTGTCGGGCAGCGTGTCGCCGACGCGAAACGTCTTGATCGCCGGAATGCCGATCGCGCGGATGTCGTCGTCCGTCTCGGTTCCATGAAGCTGAACCATGTCCAGGCCGACGACCGATGCGATCTCGCGAATGTAGTCGGGCGACGCATCACGGAACACGCCGACGAGCTTCGGGCGCGCGGCGCGTTCGCGAAGCGGGGCGGCGATCGCGGCGGCGCGCTCAGGCTCGATGAAGCGCGGCGTCGACGGCACAAAGATGAATCCGAGGAAGTCGGCGCCGAGGTCGGCGCAGAGGAGCGCGTCCTCCTGGCGCGTCAGACCGCAGATCTTGATCTTCGTCATCGCTCTCCCTGGCCACGCAGTCTCCGGACCGCTGCGGCGCGGTCATTTTGCCGCAACAACGATTCACCGACCAGAAACGCGTCGAAGCCCGCCGATTTCAGGCGCTGTACGTCGGCGTGCGAGCCGATGCCGCTCTCCGCGACTTTGATCGCACCGGAGGGAATCCTCTTCGCGAGATTCTCCGAGGTGGCCAGGTCGACTTTGAACGTGCGCAGGTCGCGATTGTTCACGCCGATGAGACGCGCACCGCCCTCGACCGCGCGCTGCAGCTCATCCTCATTGTGTACTTCGACGAGCGCGTCGCAGCCGAGCTCGTCGAGAAGGCTGATGAACGTCGCGATCTGTTTGCCATCGAGCAACGATGCCAGGAGGAGCACCGCGTCGGCACCTGCGGCAACGCCGGCGAAGATCTGCACGGGCGCGACGACAAAGTCTTTCATGATCACTGGGATCTTCGCCGCACCCGAGGCGCGCGAAATCCACTCGCGCGAACCGCGGAAAAACTCCGGCTCGGCAACGATCGAGATCGCCGCCGCGCCTCCCCGTTTGTATTCGCCGGCAATCGCTTCGACGTCGGGATTCTCGACGATCGAGCCAGCCGACGGTGATGCCGCCTTGATCTCGGCGATGATGTTGATGCCGTCGCGTTTCAGCGCCGCTGCGAAAACGTGATCGGGCCGCCCACGGCGAGTCTCGCTCGCCTGACGCCGCACCTTCTCGACGTCCGGCCGCTCGTCCGCGAGCCGCTCCCGCGTCCGGCGCACGATATCGGCGAGCACTCCGCTCATGCGTTCGTGCTCCTCGACGCCTTGATCAGCTCTTCAAGCTTGGCCAGCGCGCGGCCGCTGACGATGGCCTGCCGCGCCAGCGCCACACCGTCGCGCACCGACGCGGCAGAGCCCGCGACGTACAACGCCGCGCCGGCGTTCAGCACGAC
The DNA here is from genome assembly GCA_036382495.1 of Thermoanaerobaculia bacterium. GTDB lineage: Bacteria > Acidobacteriota > Thermoanaerobaculia > Gp7-AA8 > Gp7-AA8 > DASVHS01. Next base: position 5,742 of record DASVHS010000622.1, read on the forward strand.
CACATCCTGCGCTGCGCCACTCTTCCCTTCCAGCACCGAGCGCGCGATCGCCGCGTTCATCTTGATGTCACCGCCGGCGAGCTCTTCGAGTCTATGCGTCTCGACGCCTGCATCCCCGGCCGACATCTCGTAAGAACGAACCTCACCGTCGCGGAGTT
>DASVHS010000623.1:0-13780 GCA_036382495.1 Thermoanaerobaculia bacterium
ACGCTCTCGGCGCCGACTCCCGATCACTACCTCCCGCTCATCTACGTCCTCGGTGCGGCAGATGCCGGCGAGCGGATGACGTTCCCGGTCGAAGGCGTCGACGGCGGCGCGGTCTCGATGCTGACCGTGAAGATCGGATGAGTGTTTGCGATTCTGTTTGTGCGGGCTGAAGCCCGCACCCACACAGAAGCAGATTGGGGGATAGACTCCGCGGCGGTGCGAGTCATTTCCGTCACGTTGCTCTGGCTTGGCCTGAACGTCTTCATCGCCCAGGCTGAAGAACATCGGTGCGGCGTGTTCGTGCTCGCCGGCGAGTGCGTAACGTTCGACTCGAATGGACAACCGCGATTCACGCCGAGTCAGTTGGTGAACAGCGCGCCGGCGACGCGAGCGGGTTTCGTGAGATGGGCGGCGACCGCGCACGGCCGGCGCATCATCGAATCCTTCAACGCCGCCGAGTACGAAGTTCGGATCACCGAGGATTCAGATGAGGATGGGTTGGGCCGGGCGCCGCAACCGGGAATCGCAACGCTGATCGCCGCGAGCGATCACGCGCAGCAGAAGTCCTACGAGCTCGTTCTCAATCCTGCGTTCTTCCGCATTCCGGAAGGCATGACGCCGCTGCCGAATCAACCGGTCACGCCGTCGGACATGATGGCTGCCGCGTGGGCTGGCGAGATGCTGCACATCTGGTTTTACTCGCAGGGGATCAGCCTTCCTCACCACCAGCGCCCCGATTTTCAGCGGGAGTGGCGCGGTGTCGCCGCGGAGCTCGGCATGGCCACTCTGACGCATGACGACGAAGACGAGCGCTGGCGCATGTTGTCGCCGGCGCGGGTGATCGTCCTGCGCAGCGTGCGACGTTAAGTCCGAACGACTTCCATTACGATCTGATGCGCGGTCCGATCTGGGTGTCTCCGCCGGCCTCACCGGCATGCGCGAGCGCGTGAACATCGTCGGCGGTTCGCTCACGATCGAAACATCGCCGGGACCGGGACGCGTATCACCGTGGAATTGCCGCTGCGCAGTGATCGCGGTCAGTAGGGCTTCGACGTTTAAGCCAGCGTGGCGATGTCGGCGGGCCGGCCGAAAAGGAATCCCTGTCCGAGCGGAATGCCGAGATGTGCGGCCATCGTGGCGGTGGCTTCGCTCTCGATGCCTTCGAGGATCAGATCGCAATTGAAGTCGTTCGCAAGCGACAGCAGGTTCATCACGATCTTCGTCCGCGTCGAATCTGTTTCGAACGCCGTTCCGAAGTGCTGGCTGACTTTCAGAAACGACGGTTTGACCGCATCCATCAGCGGCAGGTGCGAGTAAGCGACGCCGACGTCATCGAATGCGAAGCGGACGCCTAGTTCTCGCATGTCCGCAATCGTCTTCAGGACGACGGACGTGTTGGACAGAGATCCCTGCTCGGTGATCTCCAGTACGATGCGATCGAGTCCTACGCCGGCGCGCTCTGCGTGGGAAACGAGCATGTCCCGGAACACGTGTCCAGACATGAACACATCCGGGTGCACGTTGAGGAACATGAGGCCTTTTTTCGCGAGGGCCGCACCATCGTGAAGTGCGCGGGCCATGCAGGCGATCTCGAGGTCGCTGATGCGGTGCTTTCGTGCGGCGTACTTGAACAGCAATTCGGGATCGCGCATCGGCGTGTCAGTTCGCAGCCGGGCCAGCGCCTCGTAGCCGAAGATGTTGTTTTCGCGACCCAGAGCGACGATCGGCTGGAAGTAAGGATGCAGATCGTCGCTGCGTACGATCTCGTCGAGCAGCGGCATGCGGATGACGCGGTCGTCGCCGTGGCGAGCCGATAGCGCGGAACAGCGGAGAAGGTCGAGCGTGGCGTTGAGCTCACTGACTTCGAACGGCTTCTTGAGGAACGCCACCGCACCGCGTTCGGAAGCCTCGAGCTGGAGCGCCTCGGCGGCCTCGCCGCTGATGAGAATGATGCGGCTCTCGGGCGAGTGCCGTTTTGCGTAGCGGATGAAGTCCAACCCTTCGTAACCGAACGGACCGGACAGCCGGATGTCCGCGACGATGTGCGACGGCTGCATGCGCTCGACAATCAACTCGGCCGATTCGACGTCGTTGCATGTGATCAACGTCCGTCCCTCTCGCTCGAGGCCCGCGGCCAGGCCCTCGGTGATCATCACATCGTCATCGAGGAGAAGGATCAGCTGCGATTCGTGGGCGGTTTCGACAGGTTTCGCTTTAGAAATGGAGGCCATGAGTTCCTGATCTCGAATTGTCATAAGAAAGCTCCGGCGCGAAGACAAAGTTCGCGCGCCGTCGCGGAAGGGTGACTCAGGAAGGGTTGCCGGGCGCGTCCTGCGTCGGCTCGTGCTCGAGAATCGCGCGTACCGTCGCCGTCACACGTTCTTTTTCGACCGGATCGGCGATCTTCAGGATGCGCAGCATCGCGGTCGATAGATGGTGACAGCCCAGAGCGCCGGCGATCTCGTGGCGACGTGAGTCGCCGCGCGGCAGTGCCACGATCTGATCGTAGATGCTCTCAGCCATGTGGACTCGCGAGTTGACGGCATTATTTCACGAAACGCGAGGCCCGGCGGCGATGTTTTCGATCTCGCGAAGCTCATCCGCAGTCAGCTCGAAGTCGAACACGTCGAGGTCCTCGCGCATGTGGTCAGGATCAGTGGTTCCGGTGAGAGGCAACATACCGGCCTGGACCGCGAAGCGAAAGACGACCTGAGCAGGAGTTCTCTCCGTTCGGTCGACGATCGACCAGAACCGCGGACTCCGGAGCTCGGCGGCATTCGCGGTCAGCAGCGAGAAACCCTGATAGACGATTCCATTCTCGCGACAGAACTTGCGGACGTCGCGATCCCATCCCAGTCTCGCGAAGCAGCGGTTCTGGACGAACGCCGGGCGGACTCTCACCCGTGAACACAACTCGTCGAGCTGATCGATCGCGACGTTGCTGATGCCAAGATGCCGCGCTTTCGCGGCCGCGTGCAGTTCTTCCATCGCGCCCCACACTTCCAGGTCGACTGCTCCGAGGCCGCGGCGTCGTGAAGGGCCGTGGAGCACGTACGAGTCGATGGTCTCCGTCTGCAGATGCTCGAGCGAGCTTGCGAATGACTGCCTGACCTGCGTGGCGGCATCTGCGTTCGGGTCGTAGGGAAGACGATGGTCCTGACCGTCGGCATAGGTGAACTTCGTCTGCAGAAAAATCTCGTCGCGGCGGATGAGCCCGCCGGCAATCGCCTTCGCGACCGCCGCGCCGACGCCGGCCTCGAAGTAGTGCCGGCGCTGATTCGCCGTGTCGATGCCACGGAAGCCGGCTTCGAGAGCGAGACGAGTCAGGCGCTCCGTCTCATCTTCTTTCCAAGCAGTTCCGTAAAGGAACCTGATCAATAGATACCTCCCGCTGGAAGACAAGTTCGCTTGACATTGTTGCGACCATCCGGCAAAATGAATTTGTAAAGCATGCTTGATATCTCAGACCTACCGACTGAACACGAAACGGAGACTACGAAATGCTTCGAAACCTGACCAAAGATCGTAAAACCATGATGTCGATCGGGATGATCGCGCTGATCCTCGCCAACATGTCGCACTTTTTTCTGCATCCGGGCAGACCCTTTTCGGAGAATCTCATCGACGGAATCTTCGGAATGCTGATCGGGATCTCGATCGGTTGCAATCTGTTGAGCTTGTGCCGGGGCGATTGTCAAACCGCGTAAGAGAACGAGCTGCGGTTGCGGCTTCTCGTCCACGGCCTCGTCGCGCTGATGGAGATTCAGGCGTCGCGCGTGGGTGCTCGAACATGTCCGTCCGGAGCACCGATCCGTCTCTTCCATCAGAATCGCGCGCTCTGGGATCAACTGCTCATCCATCGCGGACTCGCCGCGCTCGACCGCGCCGAAAATCTGAGTGCTACGCGCGGACCGTACACCGTGCAGGCGGTGATCGCGGCGTGTCATGCGCGGGCGCGCACGCCGGAGGAGACGGACTGGCCGCGGATCGCTGCGCTCTACGATGACCTGGCGCGGCTGACGCCATCGCCTGTCATCGAACTGAATCGTGCTGTGGCGCTGTCGATGGCGTTCGGTCCCGAAGCGGCGCTCGAGATCGTCGACGCGCTGAGCGCGGATTCATCGCTGGACGACTACTATCTCCTGCCGGCCGTGCGGGGCGATCTTTACGAACGACTCGGACGATTCGATGACGCGCGCATCGAGTTCGAGCGCGCATCGTCGCTGACCCGCAACACGCGCGAGCGCGAACTGTTGCTGGAGCGCGCGGGATCTCTGCGAAGGCTCCTCTGATCCGCGCAGTACATTCAGAGCCCTCTCCCGCGTGCGGGAGAGGGTGGCGCGAAGCGCCGGGTGAGGGTGTAGATCAAGCGCCCCTCATCCGGCCCTTCGACTGCGCTCAGGGCCACCTTCTCCCGCGCTGCGGGGAGAAGGCTCATCGCTGCTTCTTCCGCGCGGTTCGCCGCCCTGACTTCTCGCCATTCGTGGCGCCGGGCAGCCGCAGCGGCAGCGTAACGGTGAACGTCGATCCGTGTTCCAGTCCCTGAGACTCGGCGAGCACCGTGCCGCCGTGGAGCTTCACGATCTGCGAAACGATCGCCAGACCGATTCCGAGTCCCGGCGAACGTCCTTCGGTGTCGTCCGCCTGTCGGAACAGATCGAAGACATGCGGGAGGAATTCGCTGCTGATTCCGACTCCCGTGTCGTGCACCGCGATGCGCGCTTCGTTCCCCTGGCGTTCGAGGCGGATATCGACAGACGCATCAGGCGGAGTGAACTTGATTGCATTGCTCAACAGGTTCCAGATGACCTGCAGCAGTCTCACTGAGTCACCGACGACGGGCGCCGGTGACAGCGCGAGGTGCGATGTCACGTGGATTCCCTTCAGCGAGGCGCTCATGCGGGTGATATCGATCGCGGACCGGATCACGTTGCCGAGGTCGACCTCACCCATGTCCATCCGCAACTTCTGTTCGCGAATTCTCGAGACATCGAGCAGGTCCTCGATGAATACGCGCAGGAGATTCGCGCTCTGTTCGACCTGCGCGAATGCTTCTCCGCTCATGTTCGGCACTTCTTTCGCCAGCTGAACCCATCCGAGGATGGAGGTGAGAGGCGTTCGCAGCTCGTGAGCAACGGTGCCGAGGAACGCGTCCTTGTACCGGTTCGCACCCTCGGCCTCACCGAAGAGCAGCGCGGTATCGATCGCCGTTGCTGCGCGCCGCGTCAGCTCTTCCGCGAGCTGCAGATCCAGAAGCTCGTATTGTCTGCGTGACGAAGCGAATGTCGCAGTGCCCAGCACGTTTCCGCGCACGATCAACGGGACGCTGATCAGCGATTTGATTCCAAGCGCGCCGATGAGTTGCGTGATCTTCGCGTCAGGCCGCAGGCCGGCGAGTTTCCATTCGGCGATGTCGGAAAGAAGGACCGACCGGCGTCGCCGTAGCGCCTCGGGCGCGCCCGGTGCGAGGTCGGAGTCGCTGAACGCGGCTTGCTGGAACTGCAGCGCGAGGTCGCGCATGACCGGATTGGCGTGAGTGATCGTCAGATGGCGAATGGTCCCGTCGGCATTCACGAGGTCGACCGCGCACCAGTCGGAAAACTCGGCCGTGGAGAGCCGCGTCAGCGAATCGAGCGTCGTCTCGTAATCGAGCGACGACGCCAGCAGAACGCTTGCCTCGGCCAGCATGCGTGCGTTCCGGGTCGCTCTCTCCGCGGTGAGCACGCTGCGCTTGAACGCGTCGATGTCGACGAGCGCGATGATCGCGCCGTCGACGTTGCCGGCGCTCGTTCGATAGGGGCGGATGCGCGCCAGACGCCAGCGTCCACCCGCCTCTTCGATCTCGATGTCCGCCTCGTTTCGCGACTGGATGACATCGCTGACCAGCCGATCGAGAATCGCCGTGTCGATCCGTGATGACCTGGCTTCGACGAGAGAATGCCCCGTGGCGTCATCGTCGAGGTTGAGCAGCACGCCGGCCGTCGTGTTGAAGCGACGAATTCTCGAGTCGACTCCGACGAACAGAATGGGGATCTCGACCGCCGCGAGAAGATTCTCGAGGTCGTCGTTCATCGTGGTCAGAGTCAGATTCCGGGTCCTGAGCTCGTCGTTGAGAGTGCTCAGCTCCTCATTCGCCGATTGAAGCTCTTCCTTTGCGGTTTCCAGTTCCTCGTTGGTGCTGCGAAGCTCCTCGTCGCTCGATTGAGATTCCTCGGCCGCCGCTCCCGCCTCGTCCGCCAGCCTTTCGCGATCCTCGATGACTTCGGCAAGTGTCCGGCGCAGCGCCATCGCCTCGCCCTGGTCGTCCGCGTCATCGCCGTGACCGCGCCGACGCTTCGGTTTCCGAATGGATCCGGCGTGGTGATCGTGAAACAGCACCCAGTACAAATCGGGACCTGTCTGGCTCGTGGTGTACGGAACGATTTCAAACGTGATCAGGCGCCGCTCCGCGCCGTCGGTCGCAAGAATCTCTTTGCTGCTGAGCGGAGAACCGTCACGGATTGCGTTGCGCACCAGGGGCCGCAACTCGGCCAGCACTTCCCGATGCCGGATCAAACGGAACAGGTTCAGCGTCGCGTCTCCGGCGATCAGAGTCAGATATTCGCTGACGTTTCCGCGGAATCGAATGATCTCCAGCTGGTCGTTGATGAGAACGCCGCAGGGAACGAGATGCGTGATCAGGAAACTGTCGGCGCGATCGTGAACGCTGGCCTCGGGGGAGCGTTTTGCATTCGAAGATGCGCTGCCGGTTGCGCGGGGCGATGAGACCCCGAGGTGCAGGTCGGCGCCCGCTCGATCGTCGGAGATCTCTCTCCGGTAGATCATCGGTTTGGTTCCCGACGGCCGGAACAGGCTCGTTGCGGTGCGGAGATTTTCGGCTGTGCCCAGCATCAGGAAGCCATCGGGCACGAGCGCGTAGTGAATCAGTGAGGCCGCTTTCTTCTGTAACGAGAGACCGAAATAGATCAGCACATTGCAGCACGTCACGAGGTCGATCCTCGAGTACGGCGGATCGTGCGTGACGTCCTGCATTGCGAAGACACACACTTCGCGGACTTTCTTCGCGATCTTGTAGCCGCCGGTCGTCGCCGAGAAAAATCGCTTGAGCTGAACTGGCGTGACGTTGCCCATCGTCCTTTCGCCGTACAGCGCAGCGCGCGCTTTCTCGAGTGCCTTCTCGTTGATGTCGGTTCCGTAGATCAGGATCTTCGGCGCGTCAGCGCGCTCATCGAGAAACTCAAGGAGACTGATCGCGAGCGAATACACCTCTTCGCCCGTGGAGCAGCCAGCCACCCAGATCCGGATCGTGTCCGTCGATGTCTTGTTCTTCACGATCTCCGGATACACATTCGTTTTCAGCGTCTCGTACTGATCCGGCTCGCGAAAGAATGAAGTGACGCCGATGAGCAGGTCGTCGTAAAGAGTCTCCAGCTCGAGCGCATTGGTCTGCAGAGACTCGGCGTAGCTGGTCAGTCCCGCGAATCCGCCGAGGAGGACTCGTCGCAGAACGCGGCGCTGCACGCTGGCCTGTTTGTACAAACGGAAATCGGTCTGGTACTGCTGTCGCAGCGACTGCAGGGTGCGTTCGAACGCTTCGGCATCTTCGTCCGGAATGTCGGACTGTTGCGCGATACGCACGAGCTGTTGTGCGATTTCGTGCGGTGGCAGGATGAGATCCGCGGCGGACGCCGCTGCGCGAGGCATGACGTCGAACTTCGCGCTTGCCGGGTCCTGCGCGAACGTGATCCCGCCCACGTCCCGGATGGCCTGCAGTCCGGCCGAGCCATCCGCGTCATTACCGGAAAGGACAACGCCGATCGCGCGGCTCTCCTGATCATTCGCCAATGATCGGAAGAAGCTGTCGAGCGGGCGGTGCGGCACCTCCGATGTACGCGGATCGAGACGGAGAATCCCCTCCGACACAGTCATCTCGCGGTCGGGCGGGATGACGTAGACGTGATCGCGCTCGATGCGCATGCCGTCCGTTACCTGCTGCACCGGGATCGCCGCGGCCCTCGCCAGGATGCCGGCGAGCATGCTCTCGTGGCGCGGATCGAGATGCTGGACGAGGACGAATGCGAGGCCGGTTTGCGCCGGGATCGACGAGAGGAGATCGATGAATGCGTCGAGGCCGCCGGCCGAGGCTCCCACCGCAACGACGCGTGCAGCAACGGCTGCTGCGGCCGGTCGATCGATGCTGAACTCGCTCTGCTGCTGAATCTCTGTCAGCGGAGGCGGTTTCACTCTGGTCATCGGATCCTCCTTCACGGGCGGCGCCGTCTGGAGGGGTGGAAGGTGTCGAAACCCGCGGCGACGGCCAGGATGGCTGTCGTACCGTGCGTGTCGTCGCTACCTACCGATTCAGGCGAGTGCTACTGTGTACGGTAGGATATGCTCATTCCGTCTGGCCGTACGGAAAGAAAAGGAAAGCGCTTGTTTTCGGCACTTTCCACGATTGCGCCAATGTGCCCTCTCCCCGCACGCGTGGAGAAGGCCCTGAAAATGGTCAATCGCCTGTGCGAACGTACTCTTTGGCGGCTTCCGCTGCGTGATGCTGGGCCTTTTCATGATGCTCGGCCGCGGTCTTTGCATGATGCGACGCCTTCTCGAGGTTGCCCGCCTCGTGGAAATGCGCGGCGTCCTGCTGATGCCGTGCGGCATCGTGGTAATGAGAAGCTGCCTGTCGATGGTGCTCTGCGGTATTCAAGATGGAATCCTTCCTGGCGTGATCGGAATCGTGAACGAGAACGTGCTGCCGGCGCCGGCAGTGCTCTCGACGCCGATCCGGCCGCCGTGCGCCTCGACGGCAAGCTTGCAGAAGGCGAGCCCGAGACCGGTCCCGACTCTGCGCGAGTCGAGCTGGCCGAATTTTTCGAAAATCCGCTCGAATGATTCAGACGGGATCCCGTCGCCTGTGTCGCGGACCGCGAAGCGGATGCTCTCGCCGTCCTGAGAAACGGTGATCGTCACGGTGCCTGCGCGCGTGAATTTGATCGCGTTGCCGATGAGGTTGACGAGTGTGCGGCTCAGCTTTTTATCATCGCCGCCGAATCGCGGAAGCTCCGGCCCGATGTCGATCAGCAGTGAGGTTTTTGAATTTTCTGCGAGCGATGCGATTTGATCGACCGCTTCGCTGACCAGCGCAGCCGCCGAGAGTTCGGTGTACTGCAGTTGCGTCGCGCCCGATTCCATCTTCTCGATGTCGAGCAGGTCGTTGATCATGCTCAGGAGCGTCTTGCCGCCGTTGGCTGCGATCGTCATCATTTCTCGCTGCGCTCTGTTCAACTCGCCGTGCTTCTCCAGCATCTCGACGCCGACGATGACGGACGTCAACGGTGTTCGGAGATCGTGGACGATCATGTTCCGCATGTCGTCGCGCAGCTTCTCGACTTCTTCCAGGCGTTTGTAATTCTTCTGCAGCTGCGCGAACAGGACCGTTTCCCGATCACGTCCGCGCTTTTTTTCGAGACAGACGCCGATGCGCGCCTTGAGTAGTGTCGGATTGAACGGCTTGGCCAGGTAGTCTTCCGCGCCCGCTTCGATGCAGCGAACGACGGACTGCACTTCGCTCAGCGCGGAAATCATGATGACGGGGATGTGATGGAGCCGGTCGTCCGTCTTGATGTGACCGAGCACCTCGTAGCCGTCCATGTCCGGCATCATGATGTCGAGCAGGACGAGGTCGAAGTCGGTCTCGTGCATGAGAACCAGAGCGTCGCGGCCGCTGCACGCGGTCCGCACCTGGTGTCCCTGCTTCGTCAGCCGGCGTGAGAGTACGTCGCGGTTGCTCGCGTCGTCGTCCACGACGAGCAGGAGGCCGGGTGCGACCGCTGGCTGCATGGTGATGGCCGCAGGTTCCGGCTCTTCGTCATTGTTGATTGTGATGACGTTGTGGTTCGTCTTCTCATCCGCAGAAGTGAAGTTCGCATCGATCAGCGCGAGCATGCGCTGGCCGGCCGCGCCGATTCTCTCGACGTCCTCGCGGCGCTGCCCTTCGACTTCCTCCATGAGCATTTCCGAATACCCGATGACCTGGTTGAGAGGACTGCGCAGGTCGTGGAGGAGCTGCGGCGAGAGGTTCGTCCTCGGAGGACCGGCCACGTGATCAAAGCGGGGCTGAACACTCACGATACGACGACCTCGGCCACCGCGGGCAGCAGCGCTTCCATCTTCGCGAGAAGACGCGGCAGGTCGATCGGTTTTGTGTCGTAGTCATCGCATCCTGCTTCGAGCGCTTTGTCGCGGTCGTTTGCCATTGCGTGCGCTGTCAGCGCGATCACGGGAGTATGTTTGAGAACAGGGTCCGCTTTGATGCGCCGGGTCGCTTCCCATCCATCGACGACCGGAAGGCTCATATCCATGAGGATCAGGTCGGGCGAGCTGGCGCGGGCGACGTTGATTCCCATTTCTCCATCGACGGCGATCAGCACGTGATAGCCCTTGCGCTCCAGGCGGCGGGACAACATGTCGCGGTTCATCTCGTTGTCTTCGACGATCAGGATCGTAGTCATGCCGTTGCCACCTCGGGACGCAGCCGCGTCGCAGGGCTGTCGGCGAGAAGGTCTCGAACCCGCTCGAGCAGTGACTCCTTCGAGTCGCCCTGTTTCTGCACGATGTGCTCGACGTTTTCGTTCAGCTTGCGTCGATCTTCGCTCGTGAGATCTTTCGCCGTCACGACGACGATCGGGATCGACCGCCACTCGGGATGGCGCCGCACTTCGGCTGCGAACGCGAATCCATCCATCCCCGGCATCGCCAGCTCGAGCAGGATCAGACTCGGGCGTTCACGCTGCATGCTCACGAGCGCCTCGATGCCGTTGCCGGCCTCGGAGACCGCCCATCCTTCCTTTTCCAGCACACCGCGGGTGATCAACCTCGCCGACGCATCGTCGTCGACGACGAGAACCGGACACGGCGGCCTGAGGCACGTGTACTTTTTCAGGATCTGCGAGAGGCGGCTGCGATTGACCGGCTTCGTGGCGTGATCGGACGCGCCGAGTGAGAACCCGCGCTGCGGGTCGTCCACCATGGTCAGCATGATCACCGGGATGTCGCGCAACACGGGATCCGCCTTGAGGGTCGAGAGAACGCTCCAGCCATCAATTTCCGGCATCATCACGTCGAGTGTGATCGCCGCCGGAAGTAGCTGCCGAGCGCGTCGCAGACCGTCCGCGCCGCCGGTCGCGGTGCAGACGCTGAACCCCTCTTTTTTCAGGTAGCGCTGCATCAGGTCGCGCTGCAGAGGATCGTCGTCGATGACGAGCACGCAAGTTCGGATCGTCGGAAGCGGTTCAATTAGACTCGGAGCAACTTCAACTGGCGCAAAGGACGTGCCGCTGTCCTTTTTGATCGAGTCAGCTTCGGCAACGGGTTCGTCGACGTTCGCCGGCAGCTTGATGGTGAACACACTACCTTTGCCGAGCACGCTGCGGACGGTGACGTCGCCGCCCATCATCTGACAGAAACGGCGCGTGAGCGCGAGACCGAGTCCCGTTCCACCAAACTTCCTCGTGGTCGATGCGTCCGCCTGCGTGAAGGACTGAAACAGCCTGACGATCTGCTCGGAACTCAGCCCGATGCCGGTGTCGGATACCTGGAAGGTGATCCATTCGCCTCCGTCCATCGACAGTCGCTGGGCGTCGATCCTGATCTGGCCGGCGTGCGTAAATTTCGCCGCGTTCGAGACGAGATTGAACAGTCCCTGGCGCACTTTGCTCAGGTCGGCGCTCATGACGCCGATATCCGGTGGGGTGCATTCGATCACGAGCGTGTTGCCGTTCTTCGCGACCTGCATGTCGAGCGTCGAGGCCACCTCGTCGATCAAAGAGCAAATATCGAAGGTTTCCTGGTGCAATTCCATTTTGCCGGCCTCGATCTTCGACAGGTCGAGGATGTCGTTGATGAGTCCCAGCAGGTGCTTGCCTGCCGTGGAGATTTTTTGCAGGTCCGTGGCCGAGTCCTGCAGGTTCCTTTCGACGGCTTCCTCCTGCAGCATTTCGGAAAAGCCGAGAATGGCGTTGAGCGGCGTCCGCAACTCGTGGCTCATGTTGGCGAGGAACAGACTCTTCGTCCGATTTGCGGTCTCGGCCGCTTCCTTCGCTTTCGCGACTTCGCCCTCAGAGCGCCGCCGTTCGGTAACGTCCTCCATGGCCAGAACCAGCAGTTCGGCGTGGCTGCCCTGACGCAGTTTTCGAGCGTTCAGCAACATGACGCGGCGTCCGATGAATGGGAAATTATGTTCGAGCTCGAAGTCGTTGAAGACCGAGCTCTTGGGAACGATGTCTTCGAGCAGCGTACGAAGAGCGGGGATGTCCCACTGTCCGTTGCCGAGCTGGTAAATGAGCTGGTTCTCGGTCTCTTCCGACGAAACGTGAAACGTCTGATAGAACGCGCGGTTCGCCGAGTGGACACGCAGGCTGCTGTCGAGAATCAGAAGCGGCTCGCGGACGGTGTCGACGACGTCCTGCGCGTACGTCTCGATCTGCTCCAGAAGACTCTGCGCGCGACGTCGTTCCGTAACGTCTTCCAGCGCCAGCAGCACGAGCTCCTCGTGCAGTTTTCGCGCGTTGAGCAACATGATGCGGCGGCCGATGAACGGGAAATCGTGCTCGAGGACGAAGTCATTGAAGACCGAACTCGTGGGCACGATATCTTCGAGCAGCGTGCGCAGAGCGGGGATGTCCCACTGCCCGTTGCCGAGCTCGTAGATCAGACGGTTCTCGGTCTCGCCGGGAGACACGAGGAACGTTCGGTAAAACGACGTGTTCGCGGAACGTACGCGCAGCGCGGCATCGAGCACGAGAAGCGGCTCGCGAACGGTGTCGAATACGTCCTGCCCGAAATTCTGAATGTCCGCGACGAGCGGCTGGACCTTCATGATTCGCAGCGTGGGATCGGGAAGCCCGGGCTCGATCGCGAGAGTGGGGGTGCCGAGCGGTTCGGTCATGGATCGCCTCCTGGTTGCGTCAACCGGACGCGATCGCAAGGCGCGGGCAGTCGATGAAACGACGGTAAAAAGCGGACTTCGGCACAATCAGATGCATTAAGCGAGCCGTGAGGTAGCGGTCGCACCGTTTGAAGGTTCCCGTCTTGCATCACCTGATTCAGCTCTCCCTGTATAACCCTCCATAAACAGTGATAAGTCCCTGCTGAGTTGAAAGGAACGATCACGATCCCGACGGAGCCGATTGGCAGCATTCCCAGACCACTCGAGCTGATCCATGCGGTCGCGCGCGGAAACAGCGACGATCCGGCGCTCGACCCGCTATACGACGCAGCGATCCGCGACACGATCGCGCGATTCGAGGAAACCGGGTCGCCCGTCATCACCGACGGCGAGCAACGCAAGTATCAGAACTTCTGGACGTACTCCGTCCACGGACTGGCGAACACCGCGCCCGACGGATTCAAGATCCCGCGGAAGGGATCCCTGGCTATTCACGCGAACAGTTCATCGACGATCTTCTCAAGCAGCACGAGACGGAGATCCGGCGCTGCCTGGCGAAGGGCGCGTACAAAGTGCAGGTCGATTTCACCGAGGGGCGATTGGCGGTCAAGAGTCGCGATTCAGCCTTCGTTGCGAGACGCCCGCCACCGCGCGGACCAGGTCCTGCGGCGCAAACGGTTTTTTCAGGTACTCGTCGAAGCCCGCTGAAAGTGCCAGCTGACGTTGCAGTGGACCGCCATACGCAGTCAGAGCAACGGCGGGAATCCGGGACTTGTCATCGTCGCGTGCACGCACGCGGCGAGCGAGCGAGTGGCCGTCCTCAACCGGCATGGC
>DASVHS010000624.1:0-1649 GCA_036382495.1 Thermoanaerobaculia bacterium
GCGTCGGTGATGACGTACTCACCGGATCGGTTCGGCCCGACAATACGCGGATCATCGCCGCGTGACGGCGTGCGCAGTACGGCGTTGTTCTCGATACGCTCGACGATTCCCCGCTGCGCGTCGATCACGTAGAGCGCCCAGTTCCTGCCCGAGTTTTTCCACTGGCCCTGCAGGACACTGGCAACGTATTTCTGTCCCGGAACGAGCTCGCGCACGTTGCCGACCCACCCTTGCGTTCCAAGAGGGATCTCGCGCACGAGTTGCGCGTGCGAGTCGAGAATCCGAACGAAAGCTGCGCCGTCTTTCGACGCGATGAACGCAACGCCGCCATTCGCGAGCGGAGTCACGGAGAACGGCGCATACCCCTCGATCACGGCGCGTTCTGCGCCCGTGCGGCCATCGACGATGCGCAGCCTCGTGCCGACGCCCTTGCCGGGGTATCCACTGACGATCGCCGTCGATCCGTCGGGGCTGAGACGCAGAGCCATCCCATTTGGGGCGGTCACCGAGCCGGTCTGGACGAGCTGCCTCGTCTTCGCGTTGAACTCGTAGATGCGAATCTCCCGCGGCACCGGCTCCCTGATCGATCCGCGATTCTCGCGCGCGAAGAACCGGACGACGTCGTTCGAGACGAAAAACATCTCGCCGTCTTCCCCGAACGGAATGCGAACCGAGGCCATCATCGTCTTCGATGGCAGATCGTGAACGGAGAGGATCGCCACGACGCCCGGATCGAAGACCGCTAAGCGCTGCAGGTCATCGGACAGAACGACCGGCGACCATAACGTCGTCGTGATGCCGGTGGCCTGATCCGAGTATTGCGGCTCGAGCCGGCGAACATGGATCTCGCCGCGTCCGTCCGTGAGATCCACCGGATCGATCGTGACCGTCGCATTGCCGGACCGCGTAAAGACACCACGCGACATCGATCGCGGCACGTGGACCGACTTGCCGGTTTTCAAGTCGACGAGGAACGCCGGCTGGTAATCGCCGCGATGAGATGCGGGTCCGGAGATGCCGATCCAGTCCGCGGCGGCATTGCTGCCCACACCGTCTATGCGGATGTCCTTCGGCCCCGCCGAAAAGACCCAGGCCACGTACGACGCGGTCAAGACGATGACGACTGCCATCGAGGTCCAGAAAAAAAGCGAGAGCTCGCGGTGGCTGCGCCGAAGGTCGGTGCGGCCGCGCGACAGTTGCCACGCGCCTGCAGCGAGCAGCGTGATCGGCAGCATTAACAGAACACCGCCGGCAACCCAGGACATCACCTTGATCGCGCCGTTGATGGCGAGAGGCCGGATGATCCTCCACACGAGCGCCACGCCGCCGACGAACAATGCGAGATCGAGCGCGACGAGCGGAGAACGCGAGCGCATCGCCGTGTTCACAGCGTGGGAAATGAGCAGGAAGCTGATCGCCACGATCGCCAGAACAAGAATCAACTCGCCCATCGACAAACCGAGGCCGGTCCGCAATTCGCTGTGCGCGACAAGAAGCGCTGGAGTGAACGTGATCGCAAAACAGAGCGCGATAGTCACGATCGCGCCCATGACCTTGCCGAACCAGATCGCGGATGCGGATACCGGTTTCGAAAAATAGAACGACAGACGCTTTTCTGACAGTTCGCGAGCCACCATGGATCCGCCCAT
>DASVHS010000625.1:0-2590 GCA_036382495.1 Thermoanaerobaculia bacterium
GCCCGTGTATCCGTTTGCACCGTAAATCATCCACATAGGGAGAAGCGTACATCGGCTGCAGAGAAGCAATAAACAATCGCGCCTGTCCTGTTTGGCGCCCTGTATGGAACGCCGTCAGGCTTATCGAGCGCTCATCGTCGAAGATGACCACGGCATTCTCCGGCTGGTGAAGACGGTCCTCGAGCGCGAGGGCTTCGTCGTGGAGGGCGTGCGGGACGGGGACGAGGCGCTCGAGTTGCTCAAGACGGTCGCTTACGACCTGCTCATCCTCGACCTCATGCTGCCGAGAGTCGGCGGCGAAGCGGTGCTCGACTACCTCGATGCCACGCAGCCGAAGTTTCTCCGCCGCGTCATCATCACCACGGCATCACCGCGCAAGATGAGCAAGAACTTCCTCGATCGCATCTGCCGGGTTCTCGCGAAACCGTTCGACATCAATGAGCTCGTCCTGATCGCGCGCGAGTGCGCGGCCGGCGAAGACTGCGATCCGATCGCTTCAGTCGCAGTCATCGACTGAGGCTACGAAAGCCCCCAGCAGAACGGATCCCGCTCGTCGACGATCAGCATCGATTCGGCGGTGACGTGCGCGGTGCTGCGGATGATCGGCAGGATCGCGCCGTCGACGACTTTCACCGAGCCGTCGAAAATCGTCCCGATAATGCTCTCCTGCCTCCACATCTGCCCCTCGGCCAGCATGCCGTCGGCGTAGAGACAGGCGAGCTTCGCGCTCGTCGCGGTGCCGCTCGGCGAACGCCGGTACGACTTGCCTCCTGAGCGCAGGACGAAATTCCTGCTGTTCGCATCACGCCGCTGCGACGGACCAAAGAGCGCGATGTCGGTGATCTCTTCGCCTTTGGGACCGGTGACCTTGTCCCGCGCCAGCGCGCGTCGAATCGATCGCGCCACTTCCATCAGTCGCTCGACGTTGCCGACCGTCAGCTCTTCGCGATGATCGTTGACGAGAAAACACCAGCTGCCGCCCCAGGCGACGTCGCCGGTGAATTTCGATCCGTCCACGGTCACGGCCACATCTTTCGCATGACGAAAACTCGGGACGTTCTGGATCGAGATGTCGCCGATCGGATGGATGTCCGCGGTCACGATACCGACCGGCGTCTCAATGCGACTGGCGCCGGGGCCGATGCGGCCGAGATACTCGAGCGTGACAGCCAGCCCGATGATCCCAGCCCCCGACATGTCGAGATATCCGGCGTTGTCGAAGAAGATCACGCCGGTGGCGAGGGATTCATCGGACGGCTTCGTCAGAAGCGCGCCGACGAGTGCGTCCGAGCCGCGCGGCTCGCCGACGACGGCGGAACGAAAACGATCGAAATGTGTGCGAAGGCGGTCGCGACGCTCAGCCAGCGAACTGCTGCCGAGGTCCGGACCTCCTTCGACGATGACGCGAGTCGGCTGACCCGCTGTGTGCGAGTCGACGACACGCATCATTCGCAATGAGCTGCCCATGAGCGAGGGATTCTAGTGCACCCGAGCATCTGTGTGGCTGCGGGCTTCAGCCCGCAGTGTGCCGGCTGAAGCCGGCACCCACACAGAATCGCTGCGGTTGCTACTGCGCCGGTACGTACGTCGGGTCCGCGCTCTGGTTGTCGATCACTGACCCGTACGCGGAAATGCGTCCCGTGCCGCCGATCACTTTCACCGACACGCGGGAGTCGTACGTCTGCGTGCCCGTGCCGAGGAACATCGCGATAACAGCGCCGAGCTGACGGAACTCGTTCGCGGCCAGCGTCACGGGGAACGTCGGCGTCGTCTTCGAGTCAGGCGTAAACAACGAGACCTCGACAGTCACCGGATTTCCCGTCAGTTCGACGAGACCGAGGTTCGAGCGGAAGCGGTCGGATTGTTCGAGCTGGAGAACCTGCAGGGCACGATCTCCGTTGCCGACACCGTCAGGCGGCATCACGCCGGGGATGAATTGTCCGTATGTGCCGTTGTCCGCGCGCAGCGTGTACGTGCGCGCGGTTGCGACGAGGGACGACGCTGACGGCGTGGTGACGACCACGGAGCCGCCGGCGCCGGACACGTTGAAGAGCGTCGGCAGAATGTTGTCGAGGATTGCAATTTCGCCGTGATGAATCGTCATCGATTTTGGCGAAGCCGCAGGGGGCGATCCGGCCTGGGGATAGAACGTCAGAGTGGCGACGACATCGCTCGAGCCGCCGTTGAAGATGCGCACATCTGAGTGGAAGTTGGTGGTGGGGCCGTTGTTGAGATCGGCGATGCCGGGGATCACGTAACGCGCCGACGAGACTGAAGACACATCGACCGGAGTGACGGCGAGTGGATCGGTGGTCAGGTTGTCGAGTACCGACGCGTACGCGGTCACTGCGCCGGTGGACGACGTGATCTCGATCTCGATGCGGCCATCCGTCAGCGTCGGAACTCCGTTCGCGGAAATGAATCCATTGAGCTGCTGCTGTTCGCCCGGCTGAAGATTGAACGGCACGTCCTTGAGAAGGTTGCCTGCGGCGTCGAAGATGTGAATCAGTCCGCTGGCCGCCGAGCCTGATCCTTCCGCGAGTCCCAGGTTCGTTCGGAAACGCGCCGACTGTGCGACCTGCTGAAGCGA
>DASVHS010000626.1:0-4442 GCA_036382495.1 Thermoanaerobaculia bacterium
ATCAACGACTGGAACGGCATCGCTGTCACCACGATCGTTACGAACGCGGGGAAGCCCCCCGCTGTGGCAACGATCGATCTCGTCTACGTCAACGTTGCCATGTATGACGCTGTGAACGCGATCGATGGCCGCTATTCCGTCTTCGCCGTATCGCCGGCGACGACGCCAACGGGGGCTTCAGAGGAGGCGGCTGCAATCGCGGCTGCCTACAACGTACTCAAGACTTTCTACCCCGGTCAGGCGACGTTTCTCGATGGGCAGTATGCAGCGTCGCTCGTCCCCATTCCCGACGGCGACTCGAAGTCTCGAGGTGTGCAGATCGGACAGGAAGTGGCGACTCTCTACCTCGCGCAGCGCAGCACCGACGGCCGCAATGCGAACATCACCTACACGCCGGGAACGGGTCCGGGTGCATGGCAACCGACACTTCCGGGATTCCAGGCGGCGCAGGGACCATGGATCGCGCAGATGACGCCGTTCGCCATCAACAGTGCGTCGCAATTCCGCGCCGATCCACCGCCGGCGCTCGATAGCTCGACATGGACCGCTGATTACAATGAAGTCAGAAGCCTCGGCGACATCAACAGCGTGACGCGGACACCCGAGCAGACTGAAATCGGGCTTTTTTACACGGAGCACACTGGCAAGCAGTACGACCGCATTCTGTGCGACTTTGCGGCGACGCAGAACTTCAGTCTCGCGGACGAGGCACGGTTCATGGCCCAGATGCTCGTCTCGATTGGCGACGCGCTCATCTCCGCCTGGGACTCGAAGTTCTACTACGGTCGGTGGAGACCGGTGACCGCGATCCGGCTCGTGGATGATCCCCGTTGGATTCCATTGGCCGTGACACCAAACCATCCTGAGTATCCCGCCGCGCATGGTGCGTTCACCGGCGCGCTCGCTGAAGGGTTGCGCCAGTTCTGCGGCACGAAAGATGTGACGATCACGTTATCCAGTACCGTGACCGGAACGACGCGCACCTTCTACAACACCGACGATCTGGTCAAGGAAATCATCGTTGGACGGATTTACGGCGGAATGCACTTCCGAACCTCGGTCATTGAAGGCAAAGTTCAGGGAACGAAGGTGGCGAAGTGGGTTGCGAGTCGTTGTTTTCTACCGGTTGACCTCCATGGCCGGAAGAACGCGGCCGGCGCGGGCGGCTACGTCGCTAAACTTAGAGGGATTTTGAAAGACTGACTGTGGCTGGCCTCCTCGCGCTGACTTGCTCCTTCCGAAATCCCGTATAATCCGCGCGCGGTAACTTTTTCCGATGAACGGGAAACACGATTCGACCGAGGTCGAGATCTTTGGTCAGACGTACAACGTTCGCGGAGAAGGAGACCCGAACTATTTAACGGAGCTTGCGCAGTTTGTCGATGCCAGGATGCGAGAGGTCGCCGCGGAAGTCGCGACGGTCGATCCGATGAAGATCGCAATCCTGGCAGCTCTCAACATCGCCGACGAATTTTCTCGATACCGGAAACAGCGCGAAGGCGCGAAGGGAATATGGGTCGAGAAGACGGAGGAAATATCGGAGCGGCTCAACAAGGTAATCAGTTGAGCCATCAGTCGTTGAAAATTTTTCGGAGAATCCCTGCAGAGTGCGTGATGAACGATCTAACGCTTGAACCGTAATTCTTGCTTCGGGTGTCCGCGTCTGTGGCCGCGTGCACGCCTTCGTCCGAGAGGATATAGAGGGTAGCCAAAACGGTCCCAGTAGGGCGCCCACCTGTTCTTTTACAGGTTCGAGTGAGAATCTCCACACGGCTCAGGCGGGGATCTCCGAGTTTTTTTCCTCCACTGCGCGAGCCTCCCCAAAGGGAGGTGGAGTTTGGTACCTATCGTTACAGGAATCGCGATCGGCATCGCCGGCGCGGTCGTGCTCGCCCTGCTCTGGGCGATGGTCTACCGGAAACGGGCCGAGGCGCAGGTAGCCGAGGCGCGACGGGAGGCCGGACGGATTGTCGACGACGCGAAGAAGTCGGCCGACGCGAACGTCAAGGAAGCGAACCTCGAAGCGAAAGAAAAACTGCTGCAGATGCGGTCGGAGTTCGACAAGCAGGCACAGCAGCGTCGCGACGAGATGAAGAAGTCCGAGCAGCGCCTTCAGTCGAAAGAAGAAACGATCGACAAGAAGACGCAGCAGCTCGACTCGCGCATAGGCGAGGTCGAGAAGCGCGACCAGAGCATTGCCGACCGTGAAAAGCAGGTCGAGTCGCGCGAAGGTCAGCTCGACCAGATGGTCGAGGAACAACGGCGCAAGCTCGAACAGGTCGCCGGTCTCACCGTCGAGCAGGCGCGCCAGGAGCTGATCCACGGGATCGAGAACGAGGCCAGGCTCGATGCGGCGCACATCGTCAAGCGCATCGAAAGCGAAGCCACCGAGCTCGGCACCCAGAAAGCCCGCAAAATCCTCGGCATGGCCATTCAGCGGATGGCGTCGGACTACGTCGCCGAAAACACGGTTTCCGTCGTCGACCTGCCGTCAGAAGACATGAAGGGCCGCATCATCGGCCGCGAAGGCCGCAACATCCGCGCGCTGGAACTGGCGACCGGCGTCGACCTCATCGTCGACGACACGCCCGAAGCGGTCATCCTCTCCGGCTTCGATCCGATCCGCCGGGAGATCGCGCGCATCTCGCTCGAGCGTCTGATGCAGGACGGCCGCATTCATCCGGCCCGCATCGAGGAGCTCGTCGAGAAGGTTCGCCAGGAGCTCGATCAGAAGTTGTTCGAGGAAGGTGAGGCCGCCGCGTTCTCCCTCGGCATCACCGACATCCATCCCGAAGTGCTCAAACTCCTCGGACGCCTGCGCTATCGCACGTCGTACGGGCAGAACGTGCTCGTGCACTCGCTCGAAGTCGCGCAGCTCGCGGCGCTCATGGCCGTCGAGCTGGGAGTCAACGACACGATCGCGAAACGCGGCGGGTTGCTGCACGACATCGGCAAGGCGATCGATCGCGAGATGGAAGGTACGCATCTCGAGCTCGGACGACAGGTGCTCGACAAGTACGGCGAGAAGCGCGAGATCATTCACGCGATGGAGTGTCATCACGGCGATTACGACCCGACGACCGTCGAGGCCGTGCTCGTCAATGCGGCTGATGCGTTGTCCGCAGCACGACCGGGCGCACGCCGCGAAATCCTCGAGAACTACGTGCATCGTCTCGAGCGGCTCGAGTCGATCGCGAACAGCATGGACGGCGTATCGAAGAGTTTTGCGATTCAGGCCGGGCGTGAGCTTCGCATCATCGTGAACGCCGAAAAGATCAGCGACGAACAGTCGATCTGGTTGTCGAAGGATGTCGCGCGCAAGATCGAGTCGGAGCTGCAGTATCCCGGACAAATCAAAGTTACCGTCATTCGCGAGATGCGCACTGTTGAATATGCCAAATAGGCCCAAGGCCTTAGGCCCAAGGCCCTGGGAGGGCTGGGTGGCCTAGGGCCTCGGGCCTAAGGCCTTTTTTCATGATCAGAGTCCTCTACATCGGTGACGTCGTCGGCCAGCCCGGGCGTCGTGCGCTTCATCAGAAGCTCGAGCACGTCGTCGACCGGGAGAAGATCGACTTCACGATCGTCAACGTCGAGAACGCGGCCGGCGGATTCGGTGTGACCGAAGCGATCATGGAGGAGTTGTCGGTGCTGCCGATCCATGCGTACACGTCCGGCAACCACATCTGGGACAAGAAAGACTTCGTCGACAACTACGACCACTATCCGCATGTGATCCGGCCGGCGAACTATCCGGCCGGAAATCCGGGGACAGGGAAGGTCATCCGCCAGACAGCGGGCGGTGTGAACGTCGCCGTGCTGCAGCTGATGGGCAACGTGTTCATGCCGCCGGTCGACAATCCGTTTTATTGCGCCGACAAGGAGTTGAAGGAAATCGGGACGCAGGCGAAGGTGATCATCGTCGACATCCATGGCGAAGCGAGCTCGGAGAAACAGGCCATGGGCCGCTACCTCGACGGCCGCGTGTCCGCGGTTCTCGGGACCCACACCCACGTGCCGACGGCCGACGAACGGATCCTTCCGAACGGCACCGCGTACCAGACGGATGTAGGAATGACCGGTGCGTACGACTCGGTCATCGGATTCCGCCCCGAGGAGGCGTTGCATCGCTTTCTCATGAATACGCCGAAGAAGCTGGAAGTGGCGAAGCGGGACATTCGACTGTCGGGGATTCTGGTGGAGATCGATGACTCCACAGGAAAAGCCGTGCGCATCGAGCGCATTCGCGAGGACTTGGGCGAATAGGTCGCTGGGTCGCTTTCCTGCCCAGCGTCCCAGCGTCCCAGCGACCCCCGAACATGCAGCTCTCCATCGTCACGCTCGGCCACGTTCACGAGCAGGACATCGCCGCGCTCACGCCGCACTTCACGCGGATCGAGCAGCTCGTGCTCGACATCCCGCCGCGCGAGCCGCTGGCGAAGCAT
>DASVHS010000627.1:0-4735 GCA_036382495.1 Thermoanaerobaculia bacterium
TTCGAATATCCCCAGAACGAATACTCATTCGACGACCTCGGATACAGCCTGCTGCCGGCACACACGTATGTTGTGCGTGTCGACCCGTCGCTTGCGACGACAGACGGCCAGATCCTCGCTTACACGTGGATGGGCACGACGTCGAGCTCGCACCGCAGCGCCTTCATCAGCTTCGGCGACGGGCAGGGCGTGTGGGAAACGAGCGGCGGGCCGGTGCTCCCGTTCAGTGCACGCAATTACCGCAGCGTGCAGCAGTGGCTCGCACCGCTGACGATCGAGCAGACGATGCCGGCCCTGCAGAAGCTCATGAGCAACGTGTTCCGCATCCCGCCGCCGAACGCACAACCACAGGATCGCAAGCTCACCCCGACGGTCGACAAGATCCAGTCGTTCGGACTGAACGTCAGCAAAGCAGTCGGCACGGACAACAAGGGTCTGTTCTGGGCGGCGATGAAGCCGGGCGAAGTGGTCGAAGGCGCGAAGGTCTACGACACCGACACCCGCGCCACTCTCGTTCAGGTCACGAACCTCGGCATCAGCGTGAAGGACAGCCCGCAGAACGTCGTCGTGCTCGTCACCGCGCTCGATACGGCGAAGGCTGTCGCCGGCGCGACCGTTTCGTTCCGCAACATCGACAACAAGGTCGTGTGGACAGGCGTGACGAACGAGCAGGGGCTCGTCACCTCTGATGTGAAGGACCTGCGCGAGCACTCGTCCAGGCCGAACATCCAACTGCGATTCATTGTCGTCGCGGAGAAGGACGGCGACGTCGCGTACGCCGGCAGCGATTGGAACGAAGGCATCGAGCCGTGGGAGTTCGGACTGAACTTCAATCCCGACGAGGCGGATCCGCTGCTGCGCGGGACGATCTTCACCGATCGTGGCGTCTACAAACTCGGCGAGGAGATTCACTTCAAGACGATCGTTCGCAGCGATACGCCTACGGGCATGCAGCTGATGCCCGCCGGCACGAAGATCGAAGTGGAGTTGCACGACGCGCACGCGAGAGTCATCGACAAGCGCACCGTCGCGCTCAACGAGTGGAGCAGCGCGGAGTGGACGTTCAAACTTCCTGCTGACGCGCCGCTCGGAAACTATTCGATCGTCGGGAAGCGGGACGAACGCCACACGGTCTACGGCGAATTTCTCGTCGCCGCGTATCGGCGTCCCGATTTTCGCGTCGACGCGACGCTGAGCGCGCCGTCGACGATCGCCGGCACGCCGCTCGACGGAAAAATCTCCGCGCGGTACCTGCACGGCGGTGTCATGGCCGGGCGCGATGTGAAGTGGACGTATTCAAAAACCGAGCGGTACGACATGCCGGCGGCGATCAGCGATCGCTTTCCGCAGGAACGCTGGGCATTTCTTGGCTGGGACTGGGAAGAAAACGAAGACTCGTTATCGCGCAAGACGATCTCGACGAAAGACGAGAAGCTCAACGACGGCGGCGATCTGTCGCTGAAACTCGACACCGACGTCAAAGCCGGAGTGCCGTTCGACTACGAGATCGAAGGTGACGTCACCGATGTCACGCGCCAGCACATCGCCGGCCGCGTGACGTATCGCGTCGATCCTGCGCCGTGGTACGTCGGCGTCAAGACTCCGCCGTATTTTGCCGACGCCGCGAAAGGCATCGACACGGAAGTCGTCGCCGCATCGATCAGCGGAACCGCGACGCCCGGCGTCGTCGTTCATCTGACATTGACCCGCATTCAGTGGAACAGCGTGCGCCGCGCCGTCGGCAACGGGTTCTACGAATGGGACACCGAGAAGAAGGAAGTCCCCGCCGGAAAGTTCGATGTCACGACGAAGAGTGACCCGGTGCCGCTGCACATCCCGCTCGAGAGCGGCGGCGAATATCGCCTGGCCGCGACGGCGTCCGACAACGAGGGCCGCAGTACCACGACCAGGACCTGGTTCTACGCAGTCGGCGCCGGTTACACCGCGTGGCAGCGCAACGACAGCAATCGCATCGAACTCGTTCCGGAGAAAAAAACGTACAAGCCCGGCGACGTCGCCCGGATCATGATCAAGTCACCGTGGGAAAGCGCGACCGCGCTTCTCACGACCGAACGCGAAGGCGTGCGAACCTCGAAACCGTTCACGCTGACGTCGACGCAGCAGACGATCACCGTCCCGATCACCGAAGAAGACATCCCGAACGTGTTTGTGTCGGTGCTGCTGGTGAAGGGCCGCACGAAAACCGGAATCGAGGAAAGCGCCGATCCCGGCAAGCCCGCATTCCGCCTCGGCTACGTCGAGCTCAGTGTGGTCGACGAAGCAAAGCGGCTGAAAGTCGCCGTCAAGGCGAATGCGGATGAATACCGTCCGGCGTCGAAGGCAAGCATCGCCGTCGATGTTCACGACGCGACGGGTCAGCCGTCGCAATCCGAAGTCACGCTCTGGGCTGTCGACTACGGCGTGCTTTCGCTGACGGCGTATCAGACACCCGACGTCCTCGAGTCGATCTACATTCGCAAAGCGCTGCAGGTGCTGACCGAAGACTCGCGGCAGCGCATCGTTAGCCGCCGCGTCATCACGCCGAAGGGTGGGGGCGAGGGGGGCGGCGGCGGGCGGGAGGCGGGAGCGGGGGCGATGCGCAAGGACTTCCGCGTGCTCGCGTTCTGGCTCGGCTCCGTCGTGACCGACGCGAACGGTCACGCCACAACATCGATCACCCTGCCCGAATCGCTGACGACGTATCGCATCATGGCCGTGGCCGGCGATCGCGCGTCGCGGTTCGGGTGGGCCCAGGCGGAGATCAAGATCAACAAGCCGTTGATGATCACCGCCGCCTATCCGCGGTTCATGGTCGTCGGCGACAAAGCGTTCTTCGGCGGCTCGGTGAACAGTCAGAAGATCTCCGGCAAGGCCACGGTGACGATCCGCAGTCTCGATTCCGAAGTTCTCGACTTCTCCGGCGAAAAACGCGCGAGCCTGAACATCAAGCCGAACTCCGCGTCGGAAGCGCGCTTCAACGCCGTCGCGAAGTCGATCGGCACTGCGCGCGTGCAGATGCACGTCACACTCGGCAAGGAGAGCGATGCGTTCGAAGACGTGATCCCCGTTCGCGTGCTCGTGTCGCCTGAAACAGTCGCGGCGTATGGCGAGGCGAAACCGCAGGCGCGTGAGACGCTCGAGATTCCGAGCGGCGTCGTACCTGGTTTCGGCGGACTTCACGCCGAGCTCTCTTCGACGATGCTCGTCGGCCTCGGCGAAGGCGCCGAGTATCTCGTTACGTATCCGTATGGTTGCGCGGAGCAACGGGCGTCGGGCGCACTCGCGCTCGTGCTCACGTCCGATCTCGGTGAAGCGTTCCATCTGCCGGGAATCGATCCGGCGAGCGGAAAGAGGATCGCGCAGTCGACGCTGAAAGAACTGGAGAACTACCAGTGCGGCGACGGCGGTTTTGCGTATTGGCCGGGCGACTGCACGTTCGAGTCGCCGTATCTCACGAGCTACGTGCTCCATGTTTACCAGCGGGCGCAGAAACTCGGCTACACGGCTGATCGCGATGAGTTGAAACGCGCCTACGACTATCTCGACCACTCGCTCAATCAGAAGCAGCCGGAGAACGAAGGATGGTGGCCGGCGTACACGGCGTGGCAGGCGTTCGCCGTGAAGACACTCGCGGAAGGCGGACGCAACGTCGACAGCCACGTCAACCGGATCTATGGCTACGTCGATCGTATGCCGGTGTTCGGCATCTCGTACCTCGCCGACGCCATGATGGCGAAAGGCGAGAAGGGGCAGCGGCTCGACGAACTTCATCGACGCATCACGAACGCGATCCTCCCTGAGGGCGGACAGGCGCACGTCGGCGAGCTGGCCGATCCATATCTATTGTGGTTCTGGAATTCGAACGTGCGCTCGACCGCGATCGCGCTCGATACGCTCGTGCGTCATGGCAGCGACGAGGAGATCGCCAAGCGCATGGTTCGCTGGCTGATGGCCGTGCGCAAGAACGGTCGCTGGGGCAACACGCAGGAAAACGCGTACGCGATGGAGTCGCTCATCGACTACTACCAGCGCTACGAGTCCGAGGTGCCGGACTTTACGGGAGTGATGACGGTGGGGACGCAACCGGTGGCACGCGCCGAGTTCCGCGGGCGGTCGACCGAAGCGAAACCGACTGATCTCACCATGCAGAAAATACTGACGCTGGGCACGCCGGGCACGCAACTGCCGATCGTGTTCGATCGCCAGGGCACCGGCACGCTGTTCTATCTGATGCGGCTGCGTTATGCGTCTACGGAGATGAAGCTCCAGCCGCTCGACGCAGGATTCGCGATCGAGCGCTCGTACAGGCTGCACGGCGCCGCGACCGATGCGACATCGTTCAACGCCGGAGATCTCCTCGAAGTCACGTTGCGCGTTCGCAACACGAAGGAACGGCGCTTCGTCGCGATCACCGATCCGATTCCCGCGGGCACCGAGCCGGTCGAGACGGCATTTGCGACGACGGCCGAAGGCGTTGCCGAGGAACAGAACAACAACGATGCCGCGTCGTCGTGGACGTGGTGGGAGCGTGGCGGGTTCGATCACATCGAGCGCCACGACGATCGCGTCGACGTTTTCGCCACGCGACTCGGCGAAGGCGATCACGAATATCGATATCTGCTTCGGGCCACGACGGCGGGAACATTCATCGCCTCGCCGGCGCATGCCGAGGAGATGTATGAGCCGGAGGTGTTCGGGAGGACGGCGACGAGTGTGGTGGAGGTGAAACGGTGAA
>DASVHS010000628.1:0-7444 GCA_036382495.1 Thermoanaerobaculia bacterium
GAGACTGCCGGCCGCGTAGAGGCCAGGTTTCTGCACGAAGCCCCGAACAGCTGAACTTCGAACTTCGAAATTCTGTGGCCAGACGCCTAGTCAAACTCCACCTTCGCCTTCACCTGATCCGCCCCCACCCTCCCCGCCGCAATTTCCGCTTTGAAGTAATTCTCCCCCCGGATCGGTGCTCCCGCGGCGCGGCGCAGCATCGTCAGTTGTCCGACGTGCTGGAGCGCATCGGCGACCGGGCCCTGGAACAGCTTCTCGACGTCCGACTTGAGCGGCGCATCCGACGCGAGGTAGCTGTCGAATTCCGCCATGCGGTTGAAGAATCGTTTCGTTTCTTCCGTCCAGGGCAACGGCTTGGAGTCGTGCCACTGGCGCGAGCCGTCGGCCATCGACCGTCCCCAGGCCATCAGGTCGCCGATGTGCGTGAGGATCTGCACCGGCGTACGCGACGTCTCCGACACTTTGAACGACTCGAATTTCGCCGGCGCATCGCGGACCGCTTTCGAGGCTCGGTATGCCAGCGTGGCCAGCGTATGCCGCAACATCTCTCGTTTCTCATCCATCCATCACCTCGGCATCGCGTAGGTCATCGTGTGTTGCGCGAGCAGTTTGCCGCCGGCTGACACGCAGTCGGCCGTGCCGTAGGCCGTGCTCCGGCCGAGCTTCACGACGACGGCCCTGCACGTGAACGACTCGCTTTTCGCGCTCTCGAGAAAATACGTCTGCATCTGGGTCGTGACCGACGGATCGTCGATCCCGCGCAACGTCTTGATCGCCAGCCACATCGCGACGTCCGCGGCGGTCATGTACACCTGGCCGCTCACGATCCCGCCGGGCCGCTCGAAATGGGGAGAATGCGGGACGAGCAGCGTGCACGACCCGGCAGTCGCTTCGGTCACGACGAAACCATACGACTTCGTAAACGCACTCTCGTGGGCGATGAGTTGCTGCAGCTGCTCGATCGTCACGAGTGAAGCGGCCGTCGTCATCGCGTTCGTGCGCGATCGTAGCAGAGGCTGGCAAAAGAACCGCATCGCCAGAACGCATGAAGCGATGGACGATCAGCCTGCTGGCTTTCGCAATCACGATTCACGTCGACGGCGCGCCAAAGAAGTCGAAAATCTGGAAGTCGATCCGCGAGAAGACGACCTGCGAGGCCGTCGCTCCCGCGTCGTGCATCGGCGAATACGGCTTCGCGATCGACGCGTCCGGCAATTTCACCGCCGGCCCGTCTCCCGACGGTCTCCACGTACAGGGCACACTGCCTCCGGCCGAGCTGCAGAAGCTGGAGAAGGCGATCGAGGAAGATGCCGCCAAAGGCGCAAACTTTCCGGAGATGTGCATCGCTTCGCGTCTGGTCCCCGGATCCTCGGATCGATTGACACTGACGTCGAAGAACGGCCGCGATCGCGTCGTCTACCGGCGCGAGAGACCGAATGAGACCTGCTTCACCGGCAATCGCGATGCCGCAACGAAACTGCACGACGTCATGCAGGGCCTCATGGCGGAACACTACCCGCAACACTTCCCGCAATGACGCAAGGCCCTAGACCCAAGGCCCTAGGCCCTAGGAGAACGGCGTTGGTTTTTGTTTTTCTCCTAGGGCCTTGGGCCTAAGGCCTTGGGCCTAAGGCCTAGGGCCTTGGGCGTAGGGCCTTGGGCGTAGGGCCTCGGCAGCGGCCTACTCAAACAACGTATCGACGTACGCAGTCGGGTCGAACGGAATGAGATCGTCCGCGCTTTCTCCGACGCCGATGAACTTCACGGGGATCTCGAACTGCCGCATGATCGAGAGGATCACTCCCCCCTTCGCCGTTCCGTCGAGCTTCGTCACGACGATGCCGGTGATCTTCGCCGCTTCCAGAAACGCCGCGGCCTGACTGACGCCGTTCTGGCCGGTGGTTCCATCGAGCACGAGCAGCGTTTCGTGCGGCGCGCCGGGCATCTCCTTCTCGATCACCCGGCGCACCTTCGACAGCTCCTGCATCAGATGCGACTTGTTATGCAGGCGGCCGGCCGTGTCGATCAGCACGACGTCGGCGTTGCGCGACTTGGCCGCCGTGACCGTGTCGTGGGCGACCGCTCCCGGATCCGATCCCGCCTTGTGCTTGATCATCGGCACGCCGACGCGATCGGCCCACATCTGCAACTGCTCGATCGCCGCGGCGCGAAACGTATCCGCAGCGCCGAGGAGGACGGATTTGCCTTCGGCTTTCCAGCGGGCGGCGAGCTTGGCGATCGTCGTCGTCTTGCCGGTGCCGTTGACGCCGACGACGAGAATCACGAACGGCTTCGCCTTCGTCACGTCGATCGTCTGCGCCTCGCGCCGCGGAATCAGATTCCGCGTCTCCTCCCGCAGCGCCTCGGACAGCCGATCCATGCTCGTGATTTTCTCGGCGCGCACGCGCTGTTCGATGCGACCGATGAGTGACGCCGTGAGCTCCGCACCGACGTCGGCGCCGAGAAGCCCTTCCTCCAGCCCGTCGATCGCGCTCTGCGAGATCGGCAGATCCGGCGTCAGCGACTCCTTCACCTTTTCGATGATCTCGGTGTGAGTCATGAAGAGGCCGCGTTTCAGTTTGGCGAAAATTGTTTTTTGAGATGGTTCAGCCATTAAGTTTTGGAAAAGATGAATTTCGAAGTTCGAAGTTCGAATGAAGAATTAAGAACTGGGCATGGCAATTCGAAATTCTGAATTCGAAATTCGAACTTCGAACTTCATCTTTTATCTCGCGCGGCTCGCGCTGCTCCCTTGCTCCCGGGTCGAGATCGCGCGCTTGACCATCTGTTCATCGACGGTGAGCACGTGGCTGTCGTCGCGGGCGGCGGCGGTGGGATCGAATTCGATGTGGCGGATGACGCGGCGATAAATCTCGCGCAAGGCGCGGGCGCCGAGGCGTTTCTGGCGTGAGGCGTCCCAGGCGATGGCGATGAGAGCCGGACGCGTGATCTGCAGATCGACGCCGAATCGCTTGAAGTAGTCGCGTGACGTGCGGAAGATCGATCCCTCCGGCTCGACGAAGATCTTCGCCAGATCGCCTTCGGCAAGATCGTTGAGCACGATGATCGATTCGAAGCGGGAGACGAACTGCGGCGTCATGCCGTAGCGAAACAGATCGTCGTACTTCAGGTAATCGCGGAGATGGAACGGCAACTCTTCGCGTACTTCGCCGGACGAGGATACGACGACGATCGGCTGCAGCGGCGCGACGTCCTGCCCGAGTGTCGCGCGGCGCAGAACGCTGTCGTACAACTCCTCGAACGCACCGCCCGCCACAAACAAAATGTTCGACGAATTCACCGAGTGCGTCGTCCCCTCGGCCTCGAAGCGAACGTGCTCGTTCTCCATCAACGTCAGCAGCGCTTCCTGAGCCACGATGCCGCGCACGTTCGCCGTGCCACTCACCTGCGCGCGGATTTTGTCCACTTCGTCGATGAACACGATCCCGCGCTCGACGGTGCGCAGGACCTGCTCCGTCTCCGCCCGGTCCCCCAGTTTCAGCCGCGCATTCTGGAACAACCTCCCCAGCACCGACCTCCCGTACCCCGAATGCTCCTCGGCCAGCACGTTGGCGTTGAGCCGGACGACGTTCGCGGATTCGCCGAGAGACTGGTGGTTGGTGAGGAACAACTCGACGGCACGCATGATCGTCGTCTTGCCCGATCCGGAGTTGCCGATCAGAAGGATGTTCGGCGCGGGCTGTCCGACGAGATGTTTGACGAGCGCGACGGAGAGCTCGCGGATCGAGTCGTCCTGCCCGACGACGTCTTTGCGCAATTCCTCGAAGATGTCGCGGGGACGGAGGGGGAATTCAGCCACGGACGACATTCTAGTAGAGCGCAGAGGGCAGAGCGCGGAGCGCAGGAGAGCCACATCTGCGCTCTGCGCTCTGCCCTCTGCGCTCTGATTCACTGCGTCGTTTGCACGGCCGCCGTCGTCGTCGGCGTACCACCCCCGCCCAGCGATGGCTTGACCACCGAGAGCGCGATCGCGGCGAGGATCAGCACGACCACGGCGATCGCGATCCAGAACGCCTGCACCGTCTGGCGATGCATGTTCACGGTCTCGCGGCGTTCGCCGAGGAGGTATTGGAGGTACTCGACGCGGGGACGGTAGGAGCCGATTTTCTCCTCGAGGTTCGGATAGATCACCTGGTTGATCTCGGGAACGATGACGACGGGGATGACGGTCGCGCCACCGCTGCGGGTGATGTACCCGTTCAGCGTCTCGTTGTGCGGCTGATCGGTCGTCGTGACGAGACAGTGGTAGACGGTCGTCGACTGCAGGACGGAGAGCGCTTTCTGCACGTGGCTCTTCGCGCTATATGTGTTGACGACCGACGCGGATGTCTGCCTCAGAACGCGTTCGTTCAGCTCGGGGACGCGCGTGAAGATGAAGACGGTCTCGCCGCGCGCGACGGAGATCTTCTCCGCACGCGTGAAGATCACCTCGCCGAACTGCGCGAATTCTTCTTCCCCCTGATCGCTCTGGAAGCCCTCCTGGCGGAGGCGCCGCATCAGGCGCGAAACAGGATCGCTGTCGGCAGGTGATTCAGTCGGTTTTTCGGCTTTCAGTTCTTGCATATTTCTTGACGAGTTTGATGAGATCGTCGAATTCAAAAGGTTTGCCCATGTAGTCGTCGGCGCCGCAAACGCGCGCCTTTTCGGCGATGTCGCGATCTCCGGAAACGACTATATAAGGGATCTCTCTCGTCGCTGGCTCCCGCTTCAGGACTTTACACAATTCATCGCCGCCCATTCCTTTGATGGTGAGGTCGGCGAAGACCATCGATGGAAGAATTTCTCTTGCTTCCCGCAACGCCGAAAGGCCGTCGGCGACGACCTTCGACTTGTATCCATTCCGCTCCAGCACGAGCGCGATCAGACGCGCGACCTGCGGATCGTCTTCGACGACGAGAATCACGACCGCCTCAATAGTCGAATTGCACCCGCACCCGTTTGCGCAGATGTCCGGCCATCGCTCCGGCGAGTGCTCCGAATGCATTCGCGACCGTGTCCGGAAGTCCGATGACCCTCGTCGGAAGAAAGTTCTGCCAGACCTCCATCGCGATCGCGAACAGCGCACCGATGACGACCGTGACCAGATAAGCGTTCCAGCGGCTGCGCAACGGAGAATCGACCGCGAGAAACATCAGGAATCCCCACGGCATGAAGAACAGCATGTTCGCGATCGACGGCATGACGCTGGCGAGGATCGCGCTCCGCGGAACGTCCGCGCCGCGTTGCATCAGGCGCAACAGCAGGTCGCGCATCGGCTCGCGGCCGTTCTCGTAGGCCTTGCCTGATAGGTAAAGGATGAGCGCGGTCATCGCCGCTGAGACGACGATGAGGAGGACGACCGTCACCCATTTCGGCACGACGATCAGCCGGACTTCGCGTTTGCCCATCGCTTCGCATTATGTCGTTAAGGCTCATAGCCAGAATCGTGCTAGGTCGCCGTCCTGTAGAATTCTGTGAAATAACTGATGAAGTCTCCCCTCCTCACGACTGCACCCTACAAACAGATCGCAATTGGAGTCGCCGAACGGCTGGCGGCCGGCCGTAATGCGGCCGATCCACTTGCGAGTTGGGGCGAGGAAGTCATCGTCGCCTCGAGCGGAGTCGCGCAGTCCATCACGAGCGAGCTCCTGCGCAGATTCCCGTCCGGATTCGCAGCGCTCCGGCTGCAGACGATCGAATCGTTCGCACTTCGCATCGTGAACGGCGCGGGCGAATTTCCGCGTGTCGCGACGGAAGAAGAGCGGCGGCTGGCCATGCGGACAGCGACGCGCTCTCTCGACGATCCGCTGACATCGACGCGCGGCGCGGCAGGAATGCTCGAACGCTCGTACCGCGACGTGCGCGATGGCGGCGTGACGATCGGAGAGTTCTCGCGCCGCGTGACGAATGCGCGCTCGCTGCGCAACCGCGAGCGCATCCGTCTCGCGCTCCGTGCCTGGCAGCTCTACGAGAAACTGATCGCAAAGCTCGGCGCGGTCGATATGGCCGACGTGCTGGCGCGCGCCGCCGACCTGATCATGGCCGGCGCGGACGTGAGACCGCAGATCGTGGCCGGTTTCTACGACATGACCGGCGCGCAATCGAGCGTTCTGCACGCTCTACGGGCAGTAGAAAAAGTCTCCGCCGAATTGATCCCTGAGGCCTCGGGCCTCGGGCCCAGGGCCTCGGTTAATGTTCGCCAATCGGCGACGCGTGAAGAGGAAATTCGTGAAACCTGCATGCGGATCGCCGACCGCATATCGTCGGGCGCGAATCCGAATTCGATCGGCGTCGTCATGCGCTCGGTCGACGCGTACGACCTCACGCTGTTCTCGCGGTTTGCGGGTGAATCCGGATTTGCGATCACCGAAAACGCACCGATGCCGCTCGCCGGACACCGTTTCGGCCGCGCCATCACGCAGTTGCTGCGTCTGCGCGAGAGAAATTTCGCGCGGGCCGACGTGCTGGAGATCGCACGCAGCGGTCTGAAGCTCGCCACGAGGATCGATTCCGAAAAGGCCGACTACGAAACACGCCGGGCCACGATCGCCGGCGGCCGGAGCACCGATCTTCGCCAGCGCACATTCCGATCGCCCGTCATCGACAACTACATCGTCGTCGTGGAAGAGCTGGAATCGCTGACGGAACGAATCGACGCATCGTGGCTCCCCAGAATCGCCGAAAGGTTCCGCATCGAAACCGAGGCCGACGTCGCCGCGGTGGAAGAGCTGCAGAAACTCGCGGCAATGTTTCAACGCGCCGAGTCGTGGAACCGACCCTTCGACGCAACGTCCCTCATCGACGCAATCGAAGTCGCAGAGCAACCGAGGACCGCGGACCGAGGACCGAGGACGGTGTGGGTGGGCGACGTGATGCGCCTTCGCGGCCGCTCCTTCGACCATCTCTTCGCTGTGCGCATGCAGGACGACGTCATGCCGCAGCGTCGCGTCGAGGATCCGCTCCTCACCGACGCGGACCGCCGCCTGCTCGACATCCGCGAGATCGGCGACGGACGCGAAGAAGAACAGTTTCTCTTCCGGCTGATGTGCGGCGCAGCCGACTCGATCGAATTCTCGTTCGCCGCGAGCGATGGGTTCGGCAAGCCGTTACGAAAGTCGAACTTGCTTCGCACGTTACCGGTTGCCGACTACGGGTTACCGGTTACCGGTGACCGGTTACCGGTGGAACGAACCAGCAGCTGGCAACCGGTAACCGGCAACCGGCAACCGGCAGGCAACCGTCAACTCCAGCTCCTCGTCCGCAGCGGAACGCGCGGCGTTTTCGACGGTTACATCGACAGCGACATCGTCCGCGAACGCGCGATGACCGCGCTGCAATCGCTCTCGCCGACACATCTCGAAGACTTCGGCGAATGCCCCCAGAAATTTCTCCTCAAACGCCTCCTCGGCGTCCGCGACATCGAGGATCCCGAGATGCAGATGCA
>DASVHS010000629.1:0-7470 GCA_036382495.1 Thermoanaerobaculia bacterium
CAAAGGGCCGCTATCGTCAATCCATGGCAACTCCCGACGATCTCAACCATTCCCTGGCCTGGCCGCTCACGCTCGATCGGCTTCACGACTTTTCCAGCCGCCTCCTGCTGGCGATCCACGGCATCCGCGAACGGGACCTCACGCGGTCCGAGCCGGACCGCTGGTCGATCCTCAACGTCATCGCGCACCTGAGCGACCTCGACCTGCTGACGAATGTTCGCACCCGCATGATCCTGTCGGAGAACAAGCCGAAGCTGCCGGGGTTCGACCAGGAACGATTCGTCGAGACCGTTCACGCCAGGGACACGCTGGCCGAGGTGCTGGAGCAGTTCGGCGCGCTGCGACGGATGAACCTGTCGCTCGTCGAGCGGCTCTCGGAGCATGAGCTCGCGCGCGACGGCGATCATCCCGAGTACGGCTTGATGACGATACGCCAGCTCATGAACCGGCTGCAGCGTCACCAGGAGCGACATTTCCAGCAGATCGAGACAGCGAAGAATGCGTTAGGACTTCGATCATCGGACCGGCCCGACGTGAGCGGAGTTGTCGCGGCGCATCCCGCGACAGCGAGTACGCGCAATGTCGCGCCGGACATTCGGATCCGCGATCTGTGGCGAAGCGGCGTGCGGCGCGCGTTGCAGGTCGAGCTCGATGCCGGCGCGCAATGGCCGGGACTCGATTACCACGTGCCGGGACCTGAAGAAGTCTACGTCGTCGCCGGCGATTTCGACGACGGATCGAACGAGTACGGGCCGGGTTCGTTTCTTCATCATCCGGCCGGCAGTTCGCACTCGCCGCGCACGCGCGAAGGCTGCACGCTGTTCGTGTTCTACCCGGAGGGCTGATAGATTCGCGCGCGTGTTGCGCACGATCTGGGTCGTCTTCGTCGCGATCTTCGTCACGATTCTCTTCAGTCTGACGACGATCGCACTCGTCACTGTCCGAGCGCGGGAGTCGCTGGTCGCGCGCGCCATCCGCACCTGGGCGCGGCTGATCGTGTGGGCGGCAGGCATCGAGCTGCACGCCGAGAACCTCGAGCTCATCGATCCGGCGAAGCGCTACATCCTCATCGCCAATCACTGCAGCTACTTCGACATCCCGTGCATCTTCGCGGCGATCCCGCAGCCGATCCGCTTCATGGCCAAGGTCAGCCTCTTCAAGATTCCGATTTTCGGATGGGCGCTGGCGCGTTCCGGATTCATTCCGATCGATCGGAAGAACCGCCGGACGGCGGTGAAGTCATTCGACCTCGCCGGCCAGCGCATCCGGCGCGGCAACACGATCGTGATCTTTCCCGAAGAAGGACGTTCGCGTGAACGGGCCATGCGTCCGTTTCAACGCGGCGCGTTTCTCCTCGCGCTGAAGTCGGAACTGCCGATCGTGCCGATGGCGATCAAAGGGACGTTCGACGTGATGCCTGCCGGCAGATTTCGAATCAAGAGCGGACCGGTGACGATCACGCTGACGCCGCCGATCGAAACAGCCGGCGTCTCCGTACGCGACAAAGACAAGCTGTCGCAGGAGTCGCGCTCGCGAATCGAGAAATTACTGTTCGGCGAGACTACTGCTGGCTCGCCGCCGATGCAGCCGGAAACTGAATGAAGCGGCCGTCCTCGAAGATGATGTCGTCGTCCAGATTCTCCGACGCCTTCCCCTCGCTGTTCCCGGGCAGCATCGCGATCGTCGTGGCGTTGAAATCGAAATGCCTGTCGGCGCCGGCGCTGACGAACCGGTAGTGCTGGCCGTCTGACGACACGACATAGAGGTACGGCGTTCCCCACGCGTCCTTCTCCGGCATCGTCTTGATGTACGTCGGACTCAGGATCGGTTTGAGGTCGCTGAACGATTGCACGGCGGGATACTTGTTTTCGTCGGTCGCAAACGCCTCGGTCGCGGTGGCAACGGTCCGCAGGTCGGCCATCGTGGTCTTCCAGGGATGCGCCGATTTGTCTTCGTTCTGCATCTCCTCGCGCACCGACTTTTCCACTTCGGCAATCATCTCGCCGCCGCGCATGAGACTTCCCACCGCGAACTCGGCCATGACCTTCGCGTTCTTCTGTCCGACCGGTGTTTTGTAGAACGCGATGATCTGCCGCAGCTCATCGACGTTGTACGTCTTGTCGAGAATCGGCGCGTAGATGTCGTCCGCATACTTCACGTAGTCGATGCGGGCGTACAACTTGTCGCGGTAGACGCGCATCTGTTCGGCGTACTGCTTCATCGATGCCTCGTAACGCCTGCGATCGCCTTCGCTCATGCCCTTGAGCACGTCGGCCGATTGCGGCTGCTCGAGGCGCGCGAAGATCATGTCGAAGCTCGACTGCGTCAACGCCTTTGCGTCGATCACGTTGAGCAACTCGCGAATGAGATCGCGCTTGACGATGCGCTGATCCTCGGCCGCCGCGGACGTCGCGGCGACAACGAGTAGAAGAACGACGAGGCTGCGTTTCATAGGGAACCCCTCTGCGCATGGACGTTACGCGAAGGGTCATGCCGCTGAGGTGATGCACGGCACAAGTCGTGGGCGCCCCGTCACACCACGCTGACGATCGCCTGCCGCACCGTCGGCACATCTTTCGTCAGCACCGTACGCAGGTCGAGGCGGAACAGACCATCCTCGATCGTGCCCACGATCGGCGTCTCGAGCGCCAGAAAATTCGCATGGAGCTGCGACGCGTTGCCGGGAAGCGCAACGGCGACCGAGGGAATCGTCTGCGTCGGCGTCGTGCCGCCCCCGAGGACGGAGCGGGTGTCGATGATGTGGGCGGTGGTTCCGCGGATCAATTCCGATCCTCGCGCGCGCAACTCATCGATCGACGTCGACAGCATCCGATAGATCGGGATTAGCTCTTCCTGCTTCCCGCGTGCGAACGCACGCAGCGTGGCGCCGATCACCGCGTAACTCTCCTTGCCGGCGCGCAGCGCTCGCATCAACGGATGACGCCTGCACTTCGCCACGATCTCTTCGCGACCGAGGATGAGGCCGCCCTGCGTGGCGCCGATGAGTTTGTCGGTGGAGCACGTGAGGGCGTCGACGCCTTTCGCGATCAGCTCGCGGAGCGTGTCGCCTGTCGCGAATCCGTATTGCGCAAGGTCGACGACGCGGCCGCTTCCCTCGTCGTAGAGCAACGGAAGCTTTTTCTTACGCGCCACTTCGACGAGCTCGTCGATCGACGGCGTGGCGGTGAATCCGACGATGTCGAAGTTCGACCGGTGCACGCGAAGCATCGCCGCCGTTTTCTTCGTAATCGCTTCGGCGTAGTCGCGTGCGCGGGTGCGATTCGTCGTCCCGACTTCACGCAGTTTCGCGCCGCCCTGCTGGATCACGTCAGGGACGCGAAACGAGCCTCCGATCTCGACCAGCTCACCGCGGGAGACGATCACTTCCTTCTTCGCCGCGATCGCCGCGAGCAGCAGCAGGGTGCCGGCGGCGTTGTTGTTCGTCAGGATCGCGGCTTCGCATCCGAACAGCGACGCGCAAAGCGCACCGAGATGTTCGTCGCGTTTCCCGCGCTCGCCTGTGCTGAGATCGAACTCGAGGTTCGAGTAGCCGCCGGCGACGCGCTCGGCCTCGCTCCAGATCGACGGATCGATGGGAGCCCGGCCCAGGTTCGTGTGGATGATGACGCCGGTGGCGTTGATGACGCGACGGAGCGTCGACGCTGTCGAGGTGACGAGCGCTTCCGCAACGGCACTGACCGCGGTCTGCTCGTCGAAAACGGCGCGCTCCTTCCGCAAATGAGTGAGGTGCGTCACAACGGCATCCTTTACCCGCTCACGCCCGAACTCGTCGACGAGCAGCCCGAAAGCTTCGGCCGAGAGCAGACGCTCGACCGACGGGATCGATCGAAAGTGGGGAGATACGGAATCAGGGGCTTTCGCGGCCGCTTTACGCATGATGAGTCAGGCCGTATTGTAGTCACGCACGCTCATGATCAAGAACGACGACGAGATGGACAAGCTCGAGGAGATCATCCGAGTGGTGAAGAACAAGTACGACCAGTTCTTCGCCGGGATCCAGAAGATGCCTCCGATGACGGAGCGCCGCGCCGTCGAGAGCTACATCCACGAGATGAACAAGCAGAAGATGCGCGACAACACGCGCCGCTTCCGCTTCAACACACTGACCTCGCGCTTCAACCAGTACCGTGAGCTCTGGGGCCGTAAGATGCGCGAGCGCGAGGAAGGTCCGATCGAGTTCAAGCGCCGCCAGGCCGCGCTGAACGAGCCGGCCCCGCCGCCTCCACCACCATCCATTGCGCGAGCCACGCCGTCGCGCGTAACGTCCGCCGATGCCGAATCGTATGTAAAGGTAGCGCAGGGAACGAACGGCGACGGAGTCAAGCAACTCTTCGAACAGATCCAGCGCGAGAATTCGAAGCTGGGCAAGGCCAACAACGTCACGTTCGAACAGCTGAGCGCCATGGTCGAGAAGCAGTCCGAGATGGTGCGGTCGCGGTACAACGTGAATGCCGTCGCCTTCCGCGTCGAGACGGTCGACGGCAAAGTGAAGCTCAAGGCAAAACCACTTCAGGAATGATGATGAAACGAATCCTTCTCACAGCCGCCGCGATCACGATCGTCGCCGGCTGCTCCCTCCATCACAAGAACAGAAGCTCGAATCCGTACGACACGCCGCCGTTTTACACGCAGTGGACGACGAGCAACAACGGCCTGGACGTGCAGATCCGCAACACGGTGACGGCGTTGCGCGCGAACCCGAAGTCGGCCCCGCTGCACAATCAGCTGGGCCAGCTCCTCGTCGCGAAAGGGTTTCCGAAGGACGCCGAACGCGAGTTCGAGCGCGCCGTCAACTCCGACTCCCACTTCTACCAGGCCTGGTACAACCTCGGCCTCATCCGCCAGTCGCATCAGGACTACTCCGGCGCCGAGCGCGCGTTCAACCGCACCGTTCGTCTCGCGAAAGGACACTCCGAAGCGCTGTTCCAGCTCGGATTGATCGAAGAAGCACGCGGCAACAACGATGCAGCGATCGAAGACTACGCGAAAGCGTTGCGCCACAACCCTGCGCTCATCGACGTGCGCGCGAATCCGCGCGTGCTCGATTCGAAGCTGATGACGCTCGCGCTGCTCAGGAACTACGAGCTCGATCACGCCCGTCAGGCCAGCCGCTTCCTCGGCACTCCGTCGGGATATGCCGCTCCCTCACAGACGACGCAGCCTGTCGAAACGCTATCGCCGCAAGCGACGCCGCAGCAGATCGTGGCGCCGTCTGCGCCGGTGACGGATCAGGTCAAGCAGATGACGCCGCCGAAGACGACGACGTAGGTTGATTGCGGTGCTGTGTGGGTGCCGGCTTCAGCCGGCACAGCGCGGGCTGAAGCCCGCGCCCACACAGAAGCTATACTCCCGCGCGCTTGCTCAAAACCTCCGTCAAAGTCGCCGACCGCGCCACCCTCCTCGGCTTTTCCGACATCGTCAAGATCCGGAACCGCGTCTTCGACATGAAGGCGGCGGGACAGAGTGTCCTGCAACTCGAGGGCGGTGAGCCGTACATGCCGACGCCCGACTTCGTGAAGAAGGCCATGGTCGACGCGGTCAACCAGAACTTCACGCGCTACGCACCGTCATCGGGAATCCCGCCGCTGCTCGAAGCGATCCGGGCGAAGCTCGTGCGCAAGAATCACATCGAGACCGACGTGAAGAAGATCATCGTAACGTCAGGCGGCGCGCACGCGCTGTTCTGCGCGTTCCAGGCGTCGATCAACCCGGGCGACGGCGTCATGCTGTTCTCGCCGTACTGGACGCCGATCCGCGACCACGTCACGTTTGCGGGCGGCACGCCGGAACGCATCCCGTGGGACCAGGCGCGCGGCGTCGAGGATCTCTCCACGATTCTCAACGCGCACATCACGCCGAAGACGCGCGTCATCTACGTGAACACGCCGGCGAATCCGACGGGCGACGTGCTCTCCCGCGCACAGCTCGAGTCGATCGCCCGCTTCGCGATCGACAACAACCTCATCGTGATCTCGGACGAGGCGTACGAGGATCTCGTCTACGACGGAGAGCATGTCTCGCTGGCCTCGCTGCCGGGCATGTTTGCGCGGACGATCAGCATGTTCACGCTGTCGAAGAGCTTCGCGATGACCGGATGGCGCGTCGGATATCTCGTCGCCGACGAGCCGTTCATGGAGTTCTTCCGGAAGCTCGTGCTGGTCTCGATCAACGGAGTCTCGACGCCGTCGCAGTACGCGGCGACCGCGGCGATGACCGCGCCGCCCGACTACTTTCCACCGATCCGCGAGGAATACCGCAAGCGCCGCGACATGCTGGTACGCGGCCTGAACGAAGCGGGATTCCGATGCCTGACACCACCGGGCGCGTTCTACCTCTTCCCCGACGTCCGCGAGCGACTCGGCAGCGATTCCTGGAAAGCGATGCAGACGCTGCTCGACAAGACGAGCGTGGCGTCCGTCCCCGGCGTCGTGTTCGGCGAGGAAGGCGAAGGCCACCTCCGCATGTCGTGTTCGATTCAGCTCGACGTGCTCGAGAAGGCGATCGCCGCGCTGAAGAAGCTATGACCGAGCAGGCTCCCCCCGAAGTTCCTGAATCAGAATTGATCCGTGTCCGCCGCGAGAAGCTCGATCGCATCGTGAAGCTCGGCTACCGCGCGTTCCCGACGAAGGCCGTGACCGACACGACGATCGAAGACGTCGTCGCGAAATACGGATCGAAGACGGCGCAGGAGCTCGAGGCCGAACACGCGCACGTGAAAGTCGCGGGCCGCATCATGCTCATCCGCGAGTTCGGCAAGACCGCGTTCCTCGTGCTGTCGGAACGGACTGCGCGCATCCAGATCTACTGCCGCAAAGACACGCTGCCCGAGCGCGAATGGGAGCTGTACAAGAACCTCGACGCCGGCGACTGGATCTCCGCCGTGGGCACCCTGTTTCGCACGAAGACGAATGAGTTGTCGGTGAAGGCGACGCACATCGACTTCCTCGTGAAGGCGCTCCGGCCGCTGCCGGGCAAATGGCACGGGCTCACTGACGTCGAACAGCGTTATCGCCAGCGTTACCTCGACCTCATCGTCAACGACGACGTGAAGAAGACGTTCGAGAAGCGCGCGAAGATCGTCCGCTACATCCGCAACTGGTTCGACACGCACGGATTCATCGAAGTGGAGACGCCGATGATGCAGCCGGTCGCCGGCGGCGCCGCGGCCCGGCCGTTCGTCACGCATCACAACGCGCTCGACATCGATCTCTTTCTGCGCATCGCCCCGGAGCTCTATCTCAAGCGCCTGATCGTCGGCGGGCTCTCGCGCGTCTACGAGATCAATCGCAACTTCCGCAACGAGGGAATCTCGACGCAGCACAATCCCGAGTTCACGATGCTCGAGTTCTATCAGGCGTATGCGGACTACGAGGTCCTGATCGACGAGACCGAAGAGTTACTGAACGGCCTGGCCGTCGCAGTGACGGGAAGCGACACCGTCATGTTTCG
>DASVHS010000630.1:0-4970 GCA_036382495.1 Thermoanaerobaculia bacterium
AACTTTTCGTTGATGACTACGACGTCGTCGTCGTAGCCGTTCTGCAGTTTGCCTTTGCGCGATGCGACGCCGAGGATGCGCGCGGGAACTTCGGTGGCCATGGGAACGACTCTCTCGATCGGCCACCCTGCGAGCTCGACCATGTTCTGCACCGCGCACTCCATCGTCAGCACGCTGCCGGCGAGTGTGCCGTTCGGCAGACGCGCGGTCCCCTCACTCACCGTGACTTCGTAGTCATAGAGCTTGTACTTTCCGTCGGGCATCCCGCAGGCGCGAATCGCGTCGGTGATGAGCGCGATGCGATTCGGCATCGCGGCGCATGCGATGCGCATGACGGCGGGGTGCACGTGAACGCCA
This sequence comes from Thermoanaerobaculia bacterium, assembly GCA_036382495.1. GTDB lineage: Bacteria > Acidobacteriota > Thermoanaerobaculia > Gp7-AA8 > Gp7-AA8 > DASVHS01. Next base: position 358 of record DASVHS010000630.1, read on the forward strand.
TCGGCGATGAGCTCCGCGGTCGCGTCGGCCGACTCGAGCGCCGCGCCGACGACGCCCGGCTCGCGATGATGCATTCCCGTCATCGCGTTGAAGAGATGCGTGAAGTGCGATGCGCCCCATTCGAGCGCGGCAACGGCGTCCGCGAACATCGCGCCGGTGTGGCCGATCGAGAACAGGACTTTGCCCTTGAAGTGTTCGATGAGTGCGCGCGCGCCTTCGATCTCCGGGGCCACCGTCATGATCCATCGGACGCGCGGCGCTTCGCTCATGAGCACGGTGAGCTCGTGAATGTCGGAAGGGCGGATCGATGCCGTGTCCTGCGCGCCGGCGTTGCGTGCGTTGATGTACGGACCTTCGAGGTGAATGCCGCAGATCTCCGCGCCGGCCGGCGCATTGACGGCCGTGCGGCCGATCGCCGCGACTGCCGTCTGGAGACGCGCGCGTGACGCGGAGAGCGTTGTCGCAGCCATCGCGGTCGTTCCGTGACGCGCGTGAAAGTTGATGATGCGTTCGTTCGCCTCGGTGTCGCCGTCGGTGAAATCCGCGCCGTCGCCGCCGTGGACGTGAATGTCGATGAAGCCTGGGACGATGAGCCCGCGCACGTGGTCCGCCGCAGCATGTGGTACGGCGATCTGCGCGACGTCGACGATCGTCGTGCCCCGCAGAGTGACGAGGATGTCGTCCTTGATCGCGCCGTCGACAAACGCACGACCGTGAATGCGCGTCTCACCGTTCATAGACAGATTTTCCCGAGGATTGCCGGCTGTCCGCCCGTGGCGCTTGGAACGTTCGTCGGCAATCCGGCGAGCGAGTCGTTCGCGATCAGCGCCATGGCCATCGCTTCCTTTTCCTGCAGATGCTCGTAGATGCTGATCGAGCACTCCGGCAGGCGCTCGCGCAGCATCCGCAGCAGCGTCGGATTCTTCGCGCCGCCGCCGGCGACGATCATCTCGTCGACGGGACTGCCGATGAAGCCGTGATACGCGTCAGCGATGCTCTGTGCGGTGAATGCGGTCGCCGTCGCGACGAGGTCGTCGAACGGCGTACGGGCAAAACGCTCGACGAGCCGGCGGGCGTATTGCCGGCCGAATCGTTCGCGGCCCGTGGTCTTGGGCGGCTTCAGTTGAAAGTAGGGATCGGCCATGCACCACGCGAGGATGTCGGAATTGATCGCGCCGCGCGCCGCGCGGGCGCCGTCGCGATCGAACGTCTCCGTTCCGTCGCTGAGAATGTACACGAGCGCGTCGATGATCATGTTTCCCGGTCCGGTGTCGAACGCCACGACGTCCGCGAGCTCCGCCGCCGGCGGAACGTACGTGACGTTTGCGATCCCGCCGATGTTCTGCATCGCCCGCGCCTTTTTCGCATCGCGCAGTTGCGCCCAGTCGAAATAGGCGACGAGCGGCGCGCCGTGCCCGCCCGCGGCGACGTCGCGCACGCGCAAGTCGCCGACGGTGAGAATGCCGGTGCGTTCGGCGATGACGATCGATTGTCCGATCGCGAGCGTGGAGCGGGTTGCGATCGGCTTGCCGACCCACGAGACGCTCGCGGTCGATTCCTCGTTCGTCGGACGGGGACGATGCCATATCGTCTGCCCGGCCGTCGCGATCACATCGACGCCGTCGTTCGTCATACCGGCTTCAGCAATGACTCGATTCGCCGCCGCCGCGAACAGTTCGCCGAGGACGAAGTCGAGGTGACAGATTTCTTCGATGCGGGCTTTGTCCTTGTCGAACAGAGTGTTGATGCGCGTTCGGATCTCTTCGGGAAACGGATAGCTGGCGAAGCGGATTTTCTCGATCGTCGCGGTGGGAGCGTGGCCGGTGATGCGCACGACGACGGCATCGATGGCGTCGACGGACGTGCCGGACATCAATCCGACGACGACGCGTTGCTTCTTCTTCGTGACCTCGATGAGCCGCTCGACGCGGTTCACTGCCCAAGCACCTCGCGCAGTGTCTGCCTCTGCAGAAGCTTCTTCGCCTCGGCTGCGCTGATTTTCTTTTTCGCCATGACGCTGGCCAGTCGCACGCTGCCGTCCGCGTCACGCAAAGCCTGCACCGCCATCGGACGCGTGACGCCGGCGGCGAGCTCCACCATGCGCACGGCGCGACCGCGCAATTTTTCGTTCGTCGCCGGCATGTCGATCATCAGATTCGAATAGACGTGGCCGAGTCGGATCATCACCGCGGTAGAAATCGCGTTGAGCACGAGCTTCTGCGCAGTACCGCTCTTCATGCGCGACGAGCCCATGATCACCTCGGGTCCGGTCTGCGGAACGATGGCGATGTCGACTTCTTTCGCGAGCGGTGAGCCCGGAACCGATGTGATGCCGACGGTGAGTGCGCCGAGCATGTTCGCGCGACGGACGGCGGCGACCGTGAACGGCGTGCCGCCCGATGCGGCGATGCCGATCATGACGTCGTCCGCTTTCACTTCACGATTGACCGCTTCGATCGCCGCGTCCTCGTCGTCTTCGGCACCTTCCGCGGCCTCGAAAAAGGCGCGCTGGCCGCCGGCCATGATCACGGTGACAAGCGCCGGCTCGACGCCATACGTCGGCGGCAGTTCGGACGCGTCGAGCATCGCGATGCGTCCGCTCGTTCCCGCGCCGGCGTAGAAAAGGCGGCCGCCGTGCGAGAGGCGCTCGACGATCTGATCGACGGCGTGAGCGATCCGGTCGCTCTCGGCCGAGACGGCGGCGGCGACTTTTGCGTCCTCATCCTGGATGATGCGGATGATCTCGAGCGACGACGCTTTGTCGATGTCGAGACTCGCGTCGAGCCGGTCCTGGCTCATGGTTGGAAGATATCATTGCGATGAGAGCGCCATGGCCATCTCTTTTTTCCAGAAAATCCGCCTCGTGTTCCGCGGCTGGAGCCGCCGTCGTGAGCAGCAGGAGCAGGAGTTTCTGCGCAAGAACACGGGGTGGGGCACCCAGCCGGCTGGTGGAGGACAGGCGCCCTCGCCTGTCCCGCCTGACCAAAAGCGGACAGGCGGGGCGCCTGTCCTCCACATCGATCTCGACGGACTTCAGGCTGCCTACCTCGACGCCTCGGGCGTCATCGCCTACTACCTCGACGTCGCGAATGGTGAAGTCGTCGAGAACCGCGACGGAACGACGCTCGACGCGACGCGTTTCAAGCGCGTGCCGATGCGAAAGTCCGAAGACGACGATCGCCGCGCGTTCATCGAGACGGTCGAGGCGCCTGGGACGAAGCTCGCGTTGATGAAGAGCGTGGCCAGTCCGACGTTCCGCAGCGTTCTGGCCAGCGATCGAGCGACGGAACGCGCCTGGTACAACTTCCGAAACTCGTGCGCGACCGCCGCGATCGAGCAGTGGCTCAAACAGCTCGGCCTGCGCTAGGGAACCTAGGTTCCCTGGAGGGCGCGGCTGATCACGACGACCGTCACGTCGTCATCGAGCGCTTCCGTTTCACCGGCATGTTCCTGGACCGCTTCGCCGATCGCGTGTGCGACCGCGTCGGCATTCTTGCCGAACGTCTCGCGGACGGCACGGACGAGCGCGGCCGCGCCGAGATCGCTGCCGCTTGCGTTCTGCGCCTCGGTGACACCGTCGGTGAAGAGGACGAGCGAGTCGCCGGGCTCGAGCTGAAGCTTGCGATTCGAATACGTCGCGCTCGTGAGCACGCCGAGGAGGATGTCGCCGGCGACGACTTCTTCCGCGCCGGCGCGGCGGATCCACAACGGCGGCGTGTGCCCGGCGTTCACGAATTCGACGGCGCCCGTCGCGGTGTCGAGCCGTCCCAGGAACAGCGTCACGAATTTCGATCGGGGCAGTGTCTCGTACAGCGACGCGTTCAGTTGCGTGACGAGCGTTGCCGGATCGGGATTGCTCTTGGCGAAGATGCGGAACGCGACCTGAAGTCCGGCCATCATCAAACCCGCCGGCACTCCTTTGCCGCTCACGTCGGCGATGACGAAGTAGATACGGCCGTCCGGCCGCACGAGGAAGTCGTAGTAGTCACCGCTCACCGTCCGCGACGGTTGATTCGTTCCGACGAATGAATAGCCTGCGATTCCCACTGGAGCGGGCGGGAGCAGACGGCGCTGGATGCTCGACGCGGTGCGCAGCTCTTCGTCCAACAGCCGCTTCTCGATCGCCTCTTCGCGCAGTCGCGTCGTCTCGAGCTTGATCGCGGCAAAGCGTGCGATCTGCGCGACGAGCCGCACGTCGTCCATCGAAATCGATCGCTGGGCGATCATAAAGTCGACGTACAGCACGCCTTCGACGTTGTCGCCGATGATGAGCGGCGCGCAGAGGATCGAACGGATGCCCTGCATCGCGATCGACTTCGACATGCTGAGTTGCTCGTCATGAGCGACGTCCATGAACGCCAGCGCTTTCTTTTCCTTGACGATGCTGTCCAGCAGCGTCTGACTGATCGTGAGCTCGGTGTTGTCGTTCTCGTCGGAACGGCGCACTTCCACGTGGGAGAACGTCTTGCCGTCCTCGCCGAGGAGCGCGACGGCGGCGCGTGATGGACGCAGGTGCTCCATGACGCGATCGACGATGAACCCGAACAGTTCGTAAAGCGGGCGGTCCTCGATCAGTTCGCGCGCGAGCGCGTTGAGCGTCTGCAGGCGCGGCA
>DASVHS010000631.1:0-1506 GCA_036382495.1 Thermoanaerobaculia bacterium
TCGTGCTGCCGTTGTTGTTGGTCGCGCGCTCCTCGACGTACGCGGAGCCGTCGGTCGCGATGAAGCCTTCCATCTGCGGCTGCTGACTGGCGAACGACGAATACAGCGGCTTGATCGTTCCGTTCAGATCGATTGAGACCAGTTGCGTATTCGTTCGGAGGAGAAACTGCGAACCGGCGCCGTCGCGGCCCGCGAGTGCCAGTGCCGGCGGATTCGAGACCGCCTGGTGATAGAGGAGCTTGACCGTCGAATCGGCGTTGACCGTATACACATCGTTCGCAAACGCGACGACGAAGGGAGACTGCGTCGTGCCGATGCGAACCTGCGAATAGCGATACGACGCGAATGGGCCTCCGTTGTCGGATCCCGTCGTCCCGAGCTGCGCGATCGGGGTTTGCGGCAGCGTGACACTTTGCCACGTCGATCCGCCGTCGACGCTGAGATAGGAAGCGTAGCCGTTTGCACCGGCCGCAGCCTGCGCGAAGATGACCGGCGTTCCTTCGCTGGTCTCGCGAACGGCGACGGCGGTGAACAGCGCGCTCGAGCCGTCCTGGGGAAAGATCACGCGCGGCTCGTCGACGCCGAGGAAGTCGTAGAGGACGAGCTGACCGAATGTCGGGGACTGCGGGTTCGTCGATGTGAACGGCGCCGCCTCGAAAATCACGAAATGCCGGTTCATCCGGCTCTGATGCGCGGGATAGCCGCTCCGGTCGCTGTACGGCGCATAGGAAATGACCCGCGCCTCCAGAGATAAGGCCATCGTCAGTGTGACTGCGGCGAGCAGGGCGCGTTTGATCATTTGAAATCTCCTCAACGTAACTTACGGCGCCGCCCGGCCGTTCATCTATGCGTGCGGAGCGTTACGCTTCGGAAACAGCCGACTTCGCTGACTTGAAATTCTTGCGCACTGACCGTACGTTCAGCGAGCTGAATTGGCAGCCATGACCTCGAAATCGAAAGAAGAAGTCGTCTCGGAGTACCGGGTCCAGTCCATTCAGGACGCGGCCATGCGCGTTATCGCCCGCAAGGGCATGGCCGCGGCCACGATGCAGGAGATCGCCGAAGAGGCAGGTGTCGCCAAAGGCACCATCTACCTCTATTTCCGCGACCGCGACGAGCTCGTCGAGAAAACGTTCGAGACCGCGATCACACAGCTGATCGACCGTGTCGAGAAAGCGATGATTGAAGGGAAGTCGCTCGAGGAGAAGATCCGCGCGGCCATGACGGCCAAGCTCAGCTTCTTCCGCGAGAACCGCGAGTTCTTCCGCCTCTACATTTCGCTCCGCCTGCCGGAAGGCGACGCGCAGCAGCAACGGCGTCACAAGCGGAATTGCGAGCCGCAGTACCGCGACAGCGTCGGCCGTCTCGCCGGAATTCTCGAGGAAGCGATGGATCGCGGCGAAATTCGCCGGTTCGACAGTCACAGACTGGCCCTCTTCATCGTCGAGGGTTCGAACGCGATCGTCGTCGAGCGCGTCATGGAAGAGTCATCCCCATCTGAGGAAC
>DASVHS010000632.1:0-8044 GCA_036382495.1 Thermoanaerobaculia bacterium
AAAGCCGGATTCCCGCTCGAGTTCATTTCCGTCGGCGGGCTGAAAGGCAAAGGCGGACTTGATCTGCTGCGCAGCATCTTCCGGTTGCCGTACGGATTCATCCAGGCATTCCGCCTCGTCGGGAAATACCGGCCGAACGTCGCCCTCGGAGTCGGCGGTTATTCGTCCGGTCCGGTGCTCGTCGCTGCAGCGCTGCGCGGCGTGCCGACGATCATCCATGAACAGAACGCGTTCCCGGGACTCACGAACCGGCTGCTCGCGCGAATCGTGAAGAAAGTCGTAGTCGCATTCGCCGAAGCGCTGCCGCGCCTCAAGCGAAGCGACGGCGTCGTCACCGGCAATCCAGTGCGTGCCGAATTTTTCTCAGCGACCCAGCGACCCAGCGACCCAGCGACCGTCCGTCGCCAACGCCTACTCATCTTCGGCGGCTCACAGGGCTCACGCGTTCTGAATGATGCGATGACAGGCGCTCTTCTCTTCCTCTCGCGTCTGAAGGATCGCCTCGACATCGTTCACCAGACGGGACCGAACGAGCTGCAGAAGGTGCAGCAGGCGTATCGCACGTCCGGAGCGTTCCCGAACGCGCGCGTGATCGCGTATCTCGATCCGATCGTCGATGAGATTGCCGCCGCGGACCTCGTCGTCTGCCGTGCCGGCGCGATGACGATCGGTGAGTTGTGCGCGATCGGGCGGCCGGCGATCTTCGTTCCCTTCGCCGCCGCGACGAACAACCATCAGGAGCTGAACGCGCGCGTCGTCGAGCGTGCCGGCGGCGGGATCGTGATCACGGAAGCGCAGCTGACGCCCGAGAAACTGGGCGCGGCCATCACCGAAATCATGACCGACCCGGAGCGGACGCGCCGGATGGGCGCGGCGGCGAGGGCATTGGCGGCTCCGGAAGCAACAAAAAAGATTGTCGATTCCATCGAAAGTATTCAGAGAACTTAAAGGGCTTTGGTAAAATTGATCATTAACGACGCCACGAACAGAATGCATTTTGGTGACATTAAAACCATCCATTTCGTCGGAATCGGCGGAATCGGGATGAGTGGTATCGCTGAAATCCTTCAGGACGCGGGACTGTCGGTATCGGGTTGCGACCTCCGGCCCTCGGCGTCGACCGATCTCCTCATGAGTCGCGGGGTCCGTGTTTCGATCGGCCACGATCCTTCGCACGTGCACGGTGTCGATGCCATCGTCGTCACCGCGGCAGTCAAAGGATCAAACGCGGAGGTCGAAGCGGCGCGGAAGCTGGGAGTGCGGATCATCCGCCGTTCGGAAATGCTCGGCGAGCTCGTGAGCCGCAAGCGCGCCGTCGGCATCTCCGGCACGCACGGCAAGACGACGACGTCGGCGATGATCGCGACGGTCCTCGACGAAGCCGGTTTCGATCCCACCGTGATCGTCGGCGGCATGCTCCGCAACCTCGGAACGAATGCGAAGTCAGGTAAGGGCGAGTTCCTCGTCGTCGAAGCCGACGAGTACGACAGGACGTTCCATCAGCTGCATCCGGAAATCGCAGTCGTCACGAATATCGAGGCCGATCACCTCGAGTACTACGGCAGCCTCGAGGCAATCGTCGAAGCGTTCGAGATCTTCGTCGACGGGATCAAGCCGGGCGGTGCGGTCGTCGGATGCGTCGATGATCCGGCGGTTCGGAAACTTCTCGATCGCACGAAAACAGCGCGAGTGATCCGTTACGGACTGTCCGACGCCGCCGAGCTTCGCGCCGAGGACGTCGAGTATTTCGAGCGCGGAACGCATTTCAATGTTCCCGGCGTCGGCCGGTTCACTCTTTACGTTCCTGGCGAGCACAACATCCGCAACGCGCTGGCCGCGATCGCGGTTGCGCGTGAGCTGCACATCGACGCCGCCGTCACGGTACGCGGTCTGGCCAGGTATCTCGGCGTCGACCGGCGCTTTCAGATCCTCGGCGAATTCTCCGGCGCGATCATCGTCGATGACTACGCCCATCACCCGACCGAAATCCGCGCAACGCTCAGCGCGGCGCGCCATGGTTATCCGAGTCGCCGTATCGTCGCTCTGTTTCAGCCGCACCTGTACTCGCGCACGCGCGATTTCTCGAAAGAGTTCGCGGAGTCGCTGCGCGTCGCCGACGTCGCGCTCGTCGCACCGATCTACGCGGCGCGCGAAGAGCCGATCGAAGGCATCACCGGCCGCTTGATCTCCGAGGCCGCCGAAGGGATCGAGTTTCTCGAGCACAGCAATGAGGACATCGTCGCGGAGATGCGACGGCGCCTCAAGCCGAACGATCTCTTCATCACGATGGGCGCCGGCGACATTCACAAGATCGGCGAGGCACTCGTGCAGGGAGGGGCGGCATGAGCAGCCTTTTCGACTCGACCGCCTCGCGGTTCCTGCGTCCCGACGACGTTGCGCGCATTCAGCGCAATCAGCGCCGCATCAACGTGCAGCGCGCGGTGCAGGTCGGCCGCAGTCTGGCGCTCGCGTTTGTCGTCGCGTCGATCGCGCTGTGGGCGTGGTATCGCGCGCAATCGGACAGCCGGTTTGCCGTGAAGAACATCGAAGTCACCGGAGCTACGCATACATCGCGGGAAGCGCTCGCGGCCGTGACTTCCGGTTTTGTCGGCGCGAACCTGTTCAAGATCGACATCGATCGCGTGCAGGCCGAACTGCGTGCTCTGCCCTGGGTCAGTCACATCGAAATCGAGAAGTCGCTGCCGGACACGCTGCGCATTCGCGTCACGGAACGGACGCCGTGGGCTCTCGTGCAAAGTGCTGGCTCGCTTCGATATGCGGACGAGAACGGCGCCGCGTTCGCGCCGCTGTCGCCGTCGACGGGCGATCCCGATCTGCCGCTCGTGGTAGCGAGCAACCTTGCCGATGTTCAGCGCTGCGTGCAGCTGATCCGCGATCTGCACCAGCGCGATCCGCTGCTGTATTCGCGGATCTCGGAGGTGCGTCCGATCACACCGCATGCCTTCGCGATTTTCGATCGCGACCTCGGCACGGTCGTCTACACGGACGCCGAAAACCTGTCGGCAAAGTGGCGGACGCTTTACGCAGTCGCGAACGCGGAGCGGTTCCAGCGCGGCGCGATCGAGTACGCCGACCTTCGATTTGCCGACCGGATCATCTTGAGACCCGTTCACCCGATCCCGACGAGCGCCGCTGCAATTGTGCCGGCGCAAACAGCAGAGATCACGAATTAGGAGACAGCCGATGCCCAGAACCGAAGATAAATACGTCGTCGCCCTCGACCTTGGAACATCGAAAGTCTGTGTGCTCGTCGGCGAGGGGAACGACCGCGGTCAGCTCGAGATCATCGGCAAGGGCACGGCTCCCATGAAAGGAACGCGCCGCGGCAACATCATCAACCTCGACCAGGCCGTCGACGCGGTGAAGAAAGCCGTCGATGAGGCCGAGGTGATGGCGGGGCTGCAGATCGAGTCGGTGTATGTGGGGATCGCCGGCGATCACATCCGCTCGGTGAACTCGCGTGGCGTCGTCGCGGTCGGCGGGAAGCACAAAGAGATCATGCGCGAGGACATCGACCGCGTGATCGAGGCGTCGAAGTCGATCAACATCCCCGCGGAGCTCGAGCTGCTGCACGTGATCCCGCGCGAGTTCGTCGTCGACGGACAGGACGGCATTCACGATCCGCTGGGCATGACCGCGTCGCGGCTCGAGGCGAACGTGCACATCGTCACCGGCGCGCGAACGCACAACCAGAACGTGCTCACGTGCGTGAACAAGGCTGGGATCGCCGTGCAGGAGCTCGTGCTCGAGCAGCTCGCGGCGGCGGAAGCGGTTCTGACCGGCGACGAGCGCGAGATGGGCGTACTGCTCATGGACCTCGGCGGCGGCACGACGGACTACGCCGTCTTCCTCGAAGGTAACGTCGTGCACACGAATGTGCTCCCGGTCGGCGCGGGTCACTTCACGAGCGACATCAGCGTCGTGCTGCGGACGCCGATGGAAGACGCGGAGCGGATCAAGAAGCGTTACGGCTGCGCGGTGGCGTCGCTCGTGACGGAAGACGATCCGATCGAAGTGCCGACGGTCGGCGGACGGGCACCGAAGATTCTGTCGAAGCACGAGCTGACCGGAATCCTCGAGCCGCGCGCGGCGGAGATCGCGAAGCTCGTGTACCGCGATCTCGAAAAGGTGGGTCTCGACAAGGAGATCCGCTCCGGCGTCGTGCTCGTCGGGGGCGGTGCGGAGATGGACGGCATGGTGGAGATGGTCGAGCAGGTGTTCGACCAGAGCGCGCGCAAGGGTATGCCGCGCGGGCTCGGCGGGCTGTCGGACACCGTGAACGGGCCGGAGTGGGCGGCGGCGGCGGGCCTTCTGCTGTGGGGATTCAGAAACCAGAAAGCGAAGGGGCGGAAGCGCCCGCGGACCGGACTGGCTCGCGTGGCCGATTCGGTGCGGGCCTGGTTCGCCGCAAATTAAACCTGCATGAAAAGACATAACGATTTACAATCTCGGGAGTCGATGATGATAACTTTTGACGAATCGTCGAGAGACAGCAACCTCAAGGTGACAATCGAGGAAGAGCAGCCGCTCACGGCGAAGATCAAAGTGGTAGGGGTGGGTGGTGGTGGTGGTAACGCCGTGAACCGGATGATTCAGGCCGGGATCAAAGGCGTCGAGTTCATCGTCGCCAACACGGACGTGCAGGCGATGCGATCGTCTGCCGCTCCTGTGAAGTTGCAGATCGGCGGCAAACTGACGAAGGGCCTGGGCGCCGGCGCGAATCCGGAGATCGGCAAGCAGGCCGCGCTCGAAGACACCGATCGCATCCTCGAAGCGCTTTCCGGCGCGGACATGATCTTCATCACGACCGGCATGGGCGGTGGAACGGGAACGGGTGCGGCGCCGATCATCGCGTCGCTGGCCGCCGAGCTCGGCGCTCTCACGGTGGCCGTCGTCACGAAGCCGTTCAACTTCGAAGGAAAGCGGCGCCGTGTTCAGGCCGAGCAGGGAATCCGCGCGTTGCGCGACACGGTCGACACGTTGATCACGATTCCGAACGAGCGCCTGCTCAACTTCGTCGAGCGCGCCACGTCCCTCGGCGAAGCGTTCAAGATCGCCGACGACATCCTGCGCCAGGCGGTGCAGGGCATCTCCGACCTCATCACGGTCCCGGGCGAGATCAATCTCGACTTCGCGGACGTGCGCACGATCATGCACGGCATGGGGATGGCGCTCATGGGCACGGGCGTTTCGTCCGGCGAGCATCGCGCCGTCGAGGCCGCGCAGCGCGCGATCTCGTCACCGCTGCTCGAGGAGGCGTCGATCGAAGGCGCGAAGGGCGTTCTGATCAACATCACCGGCGGAACGGACATGACGCTCTTCGAGGTGCACGAAGCGGCGTCGATCATCCAGGAAGCCGCGGACGAAGAAGCGAACATCATCTTCGGCACCGTCATCGATCCGCGCATGAAGGACGAAGTGAAGGTCACGGTGATCGCGACCGGCTTCGACAACGCGACGAAGGGTCTGCTCAACACGCGCGGCGAGCAACTCTCGACGTCTGCGCGCGCCGCGGCCGCGCAGGTGTCGGCGACTTCGATGCATCGTCCATTCGCGCCGAAGGAGATCGCCGCGCACCATCACGAACCGGCTCCGGCGCCGGCCGCTCCGGAAAAACAGGTCGGAGCGGAGGGGGAAATCTATGATCCTCCCTTTTTTCGCAAAGGTGGTTTCACACGGCCCGACGGTTCCGGAGGATTCGGGCCCATGGCGTCAAATGATTTCGGAAGTGATCTCGATATTCCGACGGTGATTCGCAATCTGAGCGACTAGGCGAATCACGGCGTACGCCTCTGTGCGCCTGGCGGTCACGGGGAGAGGAACCCGCGGCCACTGCTCCGGGGGGCACGGTCTTCCGCCGTGCCTCCCTTTTTCAGAATCGGCGGCTTTGCCCGCCGCACTCCTAAATCATTCCCACTCGATCGTCGACGGCGGCTTCGACGAGATGTCGTAGACGACGCGGTTGACGCCGCGCACCTCGTTGACGATGCGCCGGGCCATACGGTCGAGCACATCGTGCGGCATCCGGTACCAGTCGGCGGTCATGAAGTCGGTCGTCGATACGGCGCGCACAGCGAGCACGTTTTCGTAAGTGCGCTCGTCACCCATCACACCGACGCTCTTGACGGGCAACAGCACCGCGAACGCCTGGGAGATCGCACGATAGAGACCGGCGCGCCGGATTTCATCGATCACGATCTCGTCGGCGTTCTGAAGAATCTCGACGCGCTCCGCATTCACCTCGCCGAGGATCCGCACCGCCAGCCCGGGGCCGGGGAAGGGATGGCGCCACACGAATTCTTCTTCGAGTCCGAGCTCGATGCCGAGCTGGCGGACTTCGTCCTTGAACAATTCGCGGACCGGCTCGATGAGCTTCAATCCCATCTTCTCCGGCAGGCCACCAACGTTGTGATGCGTCTTGATGACCGCGGACGGTCCTTTGATCGAGACCGATTCGATGACGTCGGGATACAGCGTGCCCTGGACGAGAAACTCGACGTTCGGAATTCGACGCGCTTCTTCCTCGAACACCGCGATGAACTCGTTGCCGATCCTCTTTCGTTTGACCTCGGGCTCTTCGACACCGGCGAGCTTGTCGTAGAAACGCTGCTTCCCATCGACGGCGACGATGCGTATGCCCAGACCTTCGCTGAGCCGCGAGACGACCTGCATCGCTTCGTTTTTTCGCAGCACACCGTTGTCGACGAAAATCGCGGTGAGCTGGTCGCCGATCGCTTCGGATACGAGCAGTGCGGCCACCGACGAATCGACGCCGCCGCTCACCGCCGCGATCACGTGACGGTCACCGACCTGCTTGCGGATCTCGTCGACTTTCCGGCGGCGGAAATCGCCGAGGTCCCAGTTCGGCTCGCAGCCAGCGATATCGAACAGGAAGTTGCGGAGGATCTGCGTTCCGGCCTCGCTGTGCGTGACCTCCGGATGAAATTCGATCCCGAAGCAGCGGCGCTCGCGGTTTTCGAATGCGCTGATCGGCGCATTGGCTGAAGTCGCGGTGACGACGAAGCCCGGCGGCGGAGCGATGATGCGATCGCCGTGGCTTTCCCACACTTGCTGGCGCTTCGGCGTGTTCGCGAATAGCTGCGATTCGGCCGTGACTTCGATCTCGGCGCGGCCGTATTCGCGTTCCGTCGCGGCTTCGACTCTGCCGTCGAGCAGGTACGCCGTGAGTTGCATCCCGTAGCAGATCCCGAGAATCGGAACGCCGAGGTCGAAGACTTCGCGCGAGCAGATCGGTGCGGTCTCCGAGTACACCGACTGCGGTCCGCCCGAAAAAATGATCGCGCGCGGCGCGAGCTTGCGGATCTGAGCGACGGAGAAGTCGAACGGATGGACGACCGAATAAACGTTCTGCTCGCGGATCCGCCGTGCGATCAGCTGCGTGTACTGGGATCCGAAGTCTAGAACGAGGACGGACTGGGGAGGAGGCTGCACCTTTGGATTGTAATGGAGGGATGAGGGATGGGAACGAAAAGCGAATTCAGAATGCAGAATTCAGAATTCAGAATTAAGAAAGGTTTGCATTCTCAATTCTGAATTCTGAATTCTGCATTCGCTTTTCCTCTCAAACAAATTGGCCGCCGGTCAGCCCAACCGGCGGCCTGCCTGAAGAAGGAAGGAAAGAAAGAGGTGGGACTCTCTACTGCGCCACGACCGCGCGTGACGCGGGCTGGAAGCCTGAGCTGGTCGCGCATCCGAGGATGTAAGGCGCCGCCGGCGACTTGCCTTCGGACGCGGTGTGCACTTTCAACTCGGACAGGCTGAGCCAGTCCTTGCCTTCGGTGCTGAACTTGCCGGAACCCTGGATCTCGCCGGCGGGATAGAAGCCCTTGTTCGTCATGGTGCCGCGAACGTGAAGACCGCGAACGCCGATCGCGTTGCTGAAATCGTATTCGCGGATCTGATTCGGGGCGGAGAACAGGACGTACTCCGGAGCGTTCTTCGGGTTCGTCGTGAGTCCGGCGACGGTTGCACCCCCTCCGGTTTCGTTATTCGAATTCGTAGC
>DASVHS010000633.1:0-1614 GCA_036382495.1 Thermoanaerobaculia bacterium
GGTGTGGCCGAGGCAAACCTCGCGGTCGCCGATGCGAATGCGCCATTCACCATCAGCCCGAATGTTGCGTGGACGACCGGCGGTGACGTGACGATCACCGGCCTCACCTTGCCCGCGTGTAGCGTTGGAACATGCGCCGCTCCTCTCGTGACATTCGGCGGAAGTGAAGCGCAGATCGAGGAGTTCGGACCGCCGGACAAACTCGTTGTGTATGCGGAGGCGCATGATGCCGGTACTGTCGATGTGGTCGTCCGCTACGGCGGCCAGACATACACGGCAACCGCTGCCTTCAACTACTTCGTGCCCACTTCCTTCGTCCCCACTGGAGTGACCGATCCGGCGTTCTTCGAACCTGTGTTGTTCCCGGTCATCATCACCGGTCCCGGTGCGTTCGGTTCGAACTGGACGACCGAGGTGACGATGCGGAACGAGAACGACTACCCGCTGCCGGTGACCAGCGTTTTCGATCAGGGATGCTTTCCGCCCTGCGATGCGAGGCCGACCGCACATTCGACGGCGATCGTTCGCAGCGCGAACGCGCCGAACGGATTGCTTCTCAACATTCCCCGCCAGTCATCCCCGAAACTCTTCTTCGGTACGCTGATCCGCGATCTCTCGCGGCAATCCGAGGCGCTGGGGACGGAGATTCCGGTGGTGCGCGAAGACGATTTCTTCGACCGGCCGTTCACGCTGCTCAACGTCCCGACCGATTCGCGCTATCGCGTCGCGATGCGCTTGTATCGCATCGACGGCGGCGTCACGCTGCACTACCGCATCCGCCCGTTGTCGACGGACGAAACTCTCGTCGACGCGTTCGCGTTCCTCGCGCCGGAGAGCCAGGGCTCAACGTTGACCTTCGCATTCATCGGCGACCTGCTGACCACATACCCGCAGCTCGCGGGCAAAGGACCATTGCGCATCGACATCGACGGCACACCCGCGCAACGCGCCAGCTGGGCGTTCGTCTCCGTGACGAACAACACGACGCAGAACGTGACCGTGATCTCGCCACAGTAAACTGTCGCGCGCATGCGTGTTCCGGGCGATGACGGCGTCGGTTCGTTTCCGACCATCGACGACTTTTCGGTTCGGGTGAGCGACTCCGCAGAGAAGCAGATCGAGTTCGTCGGCGCGAAGAAAGGACGGCTCGCGTTCTTTCCGGCTTGGGAACACGCCGACCGCGACCTCCGTCACTTCACTCCCCTGGATGTGCCGATCGGGACGATGGAGGAGCCGTTCGACGACGCCGATGACAACTGGCGCATCATCATCTTCGAGCACCGCGGATTCGTGTACGTCCTCGAGGCGAGCGATCCGAACGCAAAGGATTTCCCGCGCTACTTCCGCGTACCGCGCGACCGGTACCTGCAGGCCTGGGCGATGCTGATCGATATTTTCAATCCGATCAACCCGCTGGACGACGCGTGACGTGGTGACGGGCTTCTGTGTGGGTGCCGGCTTCAGCCGGCACCCACAAAGAAGCAAATCCTATCGCTTGAAAATGTTCCCATCCTTCATCACGAACACCACATTCTTCAGGATGCTGATGTCGTGGATCGGGTCGCCGTTCACGGCGATGACGTCGGCATAGGCGCCGGGCGCGATCACACCGGC
>DASVHS010000634.1:0-2336 GCA_036382495.1 Thermoanaerobaculia bacterium
AGGCGTATCGCTTGACGAAGTCGGCGCTTGCCGAAGATCTCGACGAAGGGACGAAGAAGCGTCTGCAGGAAGCGGCGAAGACGACGTATCGCGCGCTGAAGCTACGCGACTACGGCCGCATCGACATGCGACTGTCGAAAGACGGCACGATCTACGTGATCGAAGCGAATCCGAACCCGTGGCTCTCGCGCGGCGCGGAATTCGCGATGGCGGCGCGAGGGAGCGATCGTACGTACAGCGAGACGATCAAGGCGATCGTCGACCTGGCCGCGGCGAGATACGAAGACTAGCTTCAGTGCGCGGTTTCGCGGGCTGAAGCCCGCGGCCACACAGAACCCGCGACCTTCGCGTTCGGCGCGTGCGGGCGCATGATGTCGCTCAGCAGATCCGGCCGCCCGTCGATCCGCTGCAGATGCGGGAACTGCTCGCCTCCGCGGTAGTCGATGTGGAACGTTCCCGCGAAGGACGACTGCTCGACCGTCACATCGATCGGCTTCGCTGTGCGAATTTCCTCACGCAACACGTCGCCGTCGTACTTGCGGCCGTCGATCGAATTGATCTTCATCCCCGGCACGAGGCCCGCCGCGTACGCCGGACTCCCGTACACCACGTCGGAAATCGTTCCGTCGTTCTTCACCCACATGCCCACCGAGAAGCTGACGTCCGTCGTCTTCGTTGTCCGCTCGCGTAACGACTCGTACCAGTTCGGCGTGTCGTTGTAGACGAGCCGCCATCCCGAAGCTTCGAGTGCAGCGAGCGGCGGGTGCGGAGCAACTTTGTAGACGCGCCAGTCGAGAAAACCGCGCCAGTCATTCGGAACGACCTGATTCAGCGCGTTGACGACGTCGTCGAGCGTGTACGCCTTCACACTCGGAGCGGCGGTCGGAGGTCCGAAGAACAGTTTCGCGAAGTCGTCGAGTGACTTCATCCCGTTGCTCTTCATACGGATCGTCGTATCCGCATCGAGCCACACGAGCATCGACTCGTCGTAGTAATCGAGCGCGCGTCGATACGGGACCTCTTCGTTCGGCGCCATTCCGATTGACTGCACCGCCACGGCCGTGTCGACGAGCGGCCGCCAGTTGCGTCCGGGGCGGTTGCGATCCTGATTCGCCGATACCCACGCCGCGAATTCGCGATCCTCTTCCGGCGTGCGCATGCCGCTGCGCGCGCTCAGCACCAGGTCGCCGAGGTAACGGGTCATACCTTCGTAGATGAAGAGGAGCTCGCCGATCATCGGCTGCTGGTAATCCGGCGTCGCCAAGCCGGCGGGACGGCGGTACTTGCCGTTCCACGAGTGAACGAACTCGTGCGACAGGATCGTGATCGTGCGCGCCGTCTGATCGGGATCGGTGAGGCCGCGCTCGACTGCGCGGATGTCGGTCGATTCGTGATGTTCGAGTCCCTGCGGCTCGATCAGATCGCTGAGCGTGACGAGCCAACGATACTCGCGATAGTGGCGTGCACCGAACAGCGCATCCGCTTCGTTCACGAGGTTTCGCATCTGGGCGATGCGCGCATCGTTCATGGCAAGCGCGGATTGTGAGTCTGCGGTCACCGTAACGTGCTCGCGGCCGTTGTCGCCGGCCGGAATGATCCGCATGAACGCGCCGGCGACGATCGGCGAGTCGATGAGTGTCGTCAACGAGACCGGCGCGAAATCAATCCGATCGCCGTTCTGCGCCTTGACCGGCAGAGCCGTGTCGAACTTCCAGCCGGCGGGGAGGCGCACCGATGCGGTGTACGTCAGACGATCGGTCGGAGCTCCGGACGGATAGAGCACGTGGTGATTGAACAGGATGAGCAGCAGGTTCTGCGTTGCGTTCGCCGACTCGCCGTAGCCGCCACCGAACGTCGTCATCGGCGAGAGGTAATCGAAGTCGGCGTCGATCGTCTGCGTTCCCTGAGGTACGTTGACGTGAAACGCGAAAACGTCGGCGAGGTCGCGCGACCACGGCAGCTCGCGATCGCCGGCGTGAACGTGCAACCCGGCCATCTGCATCAGCGGACCGGTCGGCATGTGCTCGCCGGGAATCCATTTCGGATAGACGAGCGTCATCGTGCCGCTGGTCGCCGGAATTGTGAGGTGCGCGTGAAATACGCCGCGCCGCGCGTCGGTGGCATCGACGAAGATGGATTGAGCTGCGACTGTCTGAGCGATGAAGAGAGCCAGGACCAGCGTTCGTTTCATTGCGCGGATTATGTAGCGGGTCGCGGGTCGGCCCCCATGTCAGCCCGAGCGGGAGCGAGGGACCCGGGTGGGAAGGGAGGCCGGCCTCCCCACTCCCGGGTCCCTCGCTCCCGCTCGGGATGACATGGGCTCGCGATAAGATCCC
>DASVHS010000635.1:0-14241 GCA_036382495.1 Thermoanaerobaculia bacterium
TTCAGATCGGAGTACACGACGTGCGCCCCGCGCTCATAGTTGGGCCCATGTTCGAGAATCGCCTGCAGATAGTCGTCGTACGCGTACAACGGCAGCCACGCCCGCAAACCTGATGTGTGCGTCAGCAGATCGCGATATCGAAACCCTTCGAATGAATCATCGAGCGCGATCCGTCCTTCAGCGACCGCCTGCAGCACGAGCGCAGTCGTAATGAGTGGCTTCGTGATCGACGCGCAGTCGTAAATCGTGTCGAGCGTCGCCGGCATGCGCAAGGGCACCGCGACAGCCGATCCGAGCGCATTTTCGTGCTCGATTCCGCGCGACGACCCCACCGCGTACACCGCACCCGGAAAGGAACCGACGTCGATTTCGCGTTGTAAGAAACGATCGATGTCGCGCTGCACCGGCACAAGTCGCACTGGAGCATGTGCTGTGCCGATGTGTCAACGGCGACAAAGCAACTTTATCGTGCTAATTTTTCGCTAACAGAATGCTTCGACTCGAAAAGCTGGAAATCGCCGGATTCAAGTCCTTCTACGACCCCGCACAACTCACTTTCCCGTCGCCGCTGACCGCCGTGGTCGGCCCGAACGGCTGCGGCAAGTCCAACATCTGCGACGCCATCATCTGGGTCCTCGGTGAAAACCGGGCCGCGCACATCCGCGGCGAGACGATGGAAGACGTCATCTTCCAGGGTTCCGCACGCCGCCGCGCGTTGAGCATGGGCGAAGTCTCGCTCACACTCGCGGTCAGCAACGGCGACAGCAACCACCCGATGGCCGACGACGGCCGCATCACGATCAACCGCCGCGTGTTCCGCACCGGCGAGTCGGAGTTCCGCCTCAACGGGAAACGCGTCCGCATGAAGGACATCTCCGACATCCTGATGGACACCGGCCTCGGCATCCGCAACTACTCGGTGATGGAGCAGGGGAAGATCGACCTGATCCTGTCCAACAAGCCGCAGGACCGCCGCCGGCTCATCGAGGAAGCGGCCGGCATCACGAAATACAAGAACAAGCGCCGCGCGGCGGAGATGAAGCTCGAAGAGACGCAGCAGAACCTGCTGCGCATCGACGACACGCTCGCCGAGGTGACGCGGAATCTGAATTCGCTGAAGAGGCAGGCCGGGAAAGCGCGACGTCATCGCGAGCTCTCCGACGAGCTGTCGACAGCGAAGCGTGCGCTCTACAAAGGGCGCATCGTCATCGCCGAGTCGGAGCAGCGCGTTGCCGATGGCGCAGTCGGCGAAGCGCAATCGCGCGAGGGCGAGCTGTCCGCGCAACTCGCGAGCGATGAGGCTGCTCTCGCCGAGACGCGGACGACGCACGCCGAACGCGCATCGCGTGCCTCTGCTGTTCGCGAAGAGATGGCCGGGCTCTCGGCCGACGTCGAACGTCTCCGATCCTTCATGCAGCAATCCGAAACCAACCTCGGTGACCTGACGCAGCGGATCGAGAACGCGCGGACGCAGATCGCGTCGCTCGAGCTCGAAGCCGCAGAGCAGCAGCAGCTTCTCGACGAGAAGACGCAGATGCTCGAAGCCGCACGCGCGGAACGGAACCGTTTGCGCGAAGTGTCCGACCAGGTCGAACGCGATCGCCAGGAACGCTCCGACGAAGTTCGCCAGCACGAAAAAGCGCTACAGGAAGCGCGCGAATCGCTGATGGCGACGATCGCGAAGATCTCGTCGGCCCGCAACCAGGTGCACCAGATCGAGATCGCCGTCGAGAAGTGCGAGTTCTATCTGACGAAGCTCACCGAGAGCGCGCGGCGTGCGCTCGAGAGCCGCGACGGCGCCCGGGAGTTGATGAACACGTGGGACCAGCAGGTCGCCGCTGCCGAGAAAGCGCTCGTCGATGCGCAACACGCTTCACGCGATGCGGCGCAGCATCGCGACGGGTTGACGGCGCGCCGCGACGAAATGCGCGAGTCGCTGGCCAGCGCCCGCGACCGCGTTTCGCAGACCACCTACAAAATCGATTCATTGCGCTCGCTGCTCACGTCGCTCGAATCGCAGGACGAAGACGTCCGTCGCGCGATCCTCGAGTTGATTCCCAGCGCGGCATCCGCGGCCGAAGCGGTTCATGCGGCGCAAGGCTACGAGGCCGCTCTCGACACGCTGCTTCGCGAAGTCTCGAAAGCCGTTGTCATCGAAGACAGCGAGACCGCGTTGCGCGCGATCGACCGTCTGCGGGAACGCGGAGCCGGCCGCGGCGCATTCGTGGTGAGTGGAGGACAGGCGCCCTCGCCTGTCGGGACAGGCGAGGCGCCTGCCCTCCACAGAAGAGGCGACGCTCATCACAACGTGCTCGGCTCGGGTCCAGTCGCCGACGCCGTCCGTCAGGCGATGCCCGAGGCGTACATCGTCGGCGATCTTCGCCAGGCAATCGAGCGGTCGAAGGACCGGCCGTACGCAACGTTCGTGACGCTCGATGGCGACATCGTCCGCGGTCGGCTGATCATCGGCGGGAAGAGCGAGAACGCGACGCCGGGCATCTTCTCGCTCAAGCGTCAACTTGCCGACCTCGAAACACTCCTCGGCAGCGAAGAGGTGCGCGCGACGGGGCTCGCCTCGGAGTTGCAGACCGTCGAAGAAGATCTGCGCTCGGCGGACGATGCCCGCATCCTCGCTGAAGAGCGTGCCCGCGTCGCCGAACAGGACCTGCGCGATCGTCGCGGCAGTCGTGAGCACGCGGCGACGGAACTGCGCCGCTTCGAAAAGGATTTCGCGGTCGCGTCGGAAGAACAGACGCTGTACGTCGAAGAGAAGGCCCAGCTCCTGTCGCGGAAGAACGCGGCGCTGCACGATCTCGCTACGCTCGAGAAATTCGAAGCAGAGACGCAGGAACAGATCCGCAGCCACGAAGAGCAGCTCGTGTCGTCGCGCGTCGAGTTCGAGCGCGTGACGGAAGTGGCGTCGAAGGCGCGCGTCGACGTCGAAGCGGCGAGCGGCAACGTCAACGCCGTCCAGCGCGAGCATGAGAACCTCTCGCGCATCGTCGTCTCCCTCGGCGCGCGAGCAACGCAGTTGCAGCAGGAGATCGAGTCGCTCGTACGCAAGCAACACGACACCGAGACCGCGGTCCAAAATGCGCGCGGGCAGCTGGAGACTTCGATCCGGAAACTGCGCGAGCTTTCGGAGCTGCGCATCGCTCTCGAAGCGGATGTCGCGGATTTCACCGTTCGTTTGCAGGAGTTGGAGGCGCGTGCGCTTGCATCGCGCGAGCAATGGAACGCGGCGAAGAACGCTCTGTTCGAGTCCGAACGGCGTCTCGATCGTGCGAAGTCGGCGTTCGAGCTGTTGCGTGAACAGATCGCGATGGACCTGCACGCGGGAGTCGATGCACTCGCCGAAGTCGAACCGCCCACGGACGACGAAGCGCGCGCCTCGCTCGAGGCCGAAGTCGCGAAGCTGAACGATCAGCTCGAGAAGATCGGACCGGTCAACGTTCTCGCGATCGATGAGCACACCGAGCTCGAACAGCGCGAATCGTTTCTGCGGACGCAGCGCGACGACCTCGTGCAGTCGATCGAGTCGCTGCGCGGCACGATCCGGAAGATCAACCTCACGTCGCGAGAGCTGTTCCGCGAGGCATTCGAGAACGTGAACAAGGCGTTCGGCGAAATCTTCACCTCGCTGTTCGGCGGCGGAACGGCGCGCATGCAGTTGCTCGACGAAGAGGATGTGCTCGAGAGCGGCATCGAGCTCGTCGCCCAACCGCCCGGCAAGAAGAATCAGTCGATCGCGCTATTGTCCGGCGGAGAACGCGCGCTCACCGCGCTCGCGCTGTTGTTCGCGATCTTCCGCTACAAGCCGTCGCCGTTCTGCATCCTCGACGAGGTCGACGCACCGCTCGACGAAGTCAACAACGAACGGTTCGTGCGTCTCGTGCGCGACATGTCCCGCGACACGCAGTTCATCGTCATTACGCATTCGCGCCGCACGATGGAAGCGGTGGACGTGCTTTACGGCGTGACGATGGAAGAAGCGGGTTGTTCGCGGCTCGTTTCGGTGAACTTCGCCGACGTCGAGGCGTAGCGGCCTAATCGTCGAAGCCGCGCTCTAACCGGCGAAGAAGCTCCGCATAGCGGGGATCGCCGCGCAACTCTTTGACGACTGGACTGCGAATGCCGCCGCGCACCATTGCATCGCGTGAGTCGATCGCACGATTCAACCATTGCAGGGCTTTGTCGCGGTCTCCACCTGCCGAGTAGGCCCATCCGACGCAGGTCGCCTGCACTTCTCCCAGCGCAGCTCGCTTCTCCAACCGACGCGCGAGCCGCAGAGCCTCGGCGCGATTGCCGAGAATCGCATCCGAGCGGGCAAGAAAAGCTTCTCGGAGGCAGGGAGGACCAGGTATGCCAGCGCCTTTGTTGTACGCGGCTGCAGCGTTTTCGATCTCCCCGAGGCCTTCGTACGCCGATCCCAGCTGCACGTACGTCCAGGAATAGTTCGGGTCGAGCTCCGCGCTTTTTCGCGCCTCCACAAGCGCTCCAGCGTAGTCGCCTTTCGCGTTCAGACGGCTGGCAACATTGGCGACGATCACGGCCGACAATGGGTCGATCTGCTCGGCCTTTCGCATGATGACGATCGATTCATCAACGCGCCCTCGAGCGACGAGAAGGAGCGAATACCAATGCAGAGCACTCGCGTAGTTGGGGTTGAGCTCTAACGCTTTCCTGAATTCTTTCTCGGCCGCACTCCAATGAAAGCGATTGCTCTCCATCAACCCGAGCGACGCGTGCGCCTCCGCGAGCTGCGGATCGAGTCGCAAGGCGGTTCGCACTGCCTCATCCGCGCGGTCTCGTGCTTCCTGAGGTGGAACGATACGAAACTCGCCGTTGATGTTGTACGCATCAGCCAAACCGGTGTAAGCGAGCGCAAATTGTGGATCGATTGCGATGGCCTGCTCGAACAGATCGATTGATTTTTTGATCGAGTCCGGAGTTCGCTTGTTCCAAAAGTAGCGTCCCTCCAGGTAGCGTTTGTACGCTTCGGGATTCCGAGTTGATGGTCGTGAGATGCGCCCTTGCTCGGCGGGTGTGAGGTGGCCGCGGAGCGCGTCGGATATCCGGCCGACGATCTCGTTCTCGATGCTGAGAAGATCCGAGCTCTGCTGGTGAAAACGATCGCCCCACAGTTCAGTGCCCGCGGCGGCGTCGACCAGATCGGCTTGTACGATGAAGTCGCTGCCGCGCGAGAGCAGCCGGCCCGACAGAATCGCGTCGACGTCCAGTTGCCGCCGGACCTGCCGGACGTCGAGAGGTTTTCCTTTGTACTGAAAGGCCGTCGTCCGCGCGACGACTCGTAGATTCGGCAGTCTCGCCAGCGTGTTGATCAGGCCCTCGGCGATGCCGTCGCTCAGATACTCTGCACCCGGATCACGCGTGCCGTTCTCGAATGGAACAACGAGAAGCGACCGGATCTCGGCTCGAGCGGGAAGAGAATGCTTGCGCGGCCATAGCAAAGCGACGACGGCGAGAACCGAAAGCAGGATCACCGAGCCGGCCGCGAACATCGCTCGTTTACGGCCTGTGGTCACGGCAGGTGTCAGCAGCGAGCGAAGATCGAAGCCAAGATCGCGAGCAGAGTGATAGCGCTCGTGTGGATTCTTTTCAAGGCAGCGCCGAATGAGACGCATGAGGCCCGGCGGCGCATCGGCCGGAGACAGCTCCTGCGGCTCATCGCGCAGAGCAGCAGCCACCGTCTCGGTCGGCGACGATCGTACAAAGGGCGACCTGCCGCTGACCGTCTCGTACAAAATGCAACCCAGGGCGAAGATGTCCGTGGTCGCGTCGACCGTTTCGCCGCGAAGCTGCTCCGGCGACATGTAGCCAAGGGTTCCCATCACGCTGCCCGGAGCGGTTTTCAGATCGGTGACGCTCGCAGTCGTTTCTCTCTCGCCGGAAGTCACACGCGCAAGACCGAAGTCGAGGATCTTCACCTGACCGTCCGACGTGAGCATGATGTTCGACGGCTTCAGATCGCGATGAACGATTCCTTTCTCGTGCGCGGCGGCAAGACCGTCGCTGATCCCCGCGGCAATCTGGCAGGCCTCCCTCCATGAAAACTTCGACCGCGCGATTCGAACGCCGAGCGTCTCTCCTTCCAAAAGCTCGGTCACGGCGAAACTGATGCCGTCATGCGTATCGAAATGATGAATGGCCAGAATGTTCGGGTGCGAGAGCGCGGCGACCGCGCGCGCTTCGCGCTCGAAGCGCAGCCGTGCTGCCGGATCACCGATTGTTTCGGCCGGTAGAACTTTGATGGCCACCTCGCGTCCCAGCCGCGAGTCGCGAGCGCGATAGACCTCACCCATGCCGCCGGCTCCGATCGGCGAAATGATTTCGTACTGCCCAAGACTCGTGCCGGCAAGCAGGGTCATTCGATCTCTATCCGGTTCTCGAATGATAGTCGCCGCTTGAGGCAAAGCTCGATGCAGCGAGCCACGCCGCGAGCAGGCTGATGAACGCGGACGCGACGACGTCGGACGGCCAGTGCCGGAACGCGAGCACGCGTGCGACCGCGACAAAACACGCCAGCAGCAACGCCACGATGCGAAGCGGAGTGTTGCGTGATGCGAAGATCAGCACGCCGCCGAGGGCAAACGCTGCGACCGTGTGGCCGCTCGGAAATGAGTTCGCTCCGCCACGGATGTAGCGAAACGGACCGAGCCACAGTTCGGGCCGGGTGCGGCCGACGATGAACTTGATGATTTGCGCGAGCAGTCCGGCGCCCAGGCCTGCGATCGCCATCGCCACGCCGTAGCCGATCCACGTTCGCCGCCGGTAAGCGATGCCGGCGATCAGAAAAAACAGCACGATCATCGGCGGATTCATCCCGCCGCCGAGACGATTCGCGATACGGATCCAGTCGTCGACTGCGTCCGATTGAACGCGTTCTGCTGCCGCGACGATTGCGGAATCGGCGACGAGCCAAATGGCAGCAATCGCGGCAACGCCACCGGCGATTCCGAGCCCCAGCTTCTGTGTGGGTCCGGGCTTCAGCCCGGACACCGCGGGCTGAAGCCCGCGGCCACACAGGGGATCGCCACTTTGCACGACCGCGATCGCGAACAGCCCCGCGATGCACCAGAAGACGACGTCCCACGACGGTTGTTCACGTCCCAGAAACGAAAGCTCGTCAACGGGCAAGTCGCGATGGAGCCACAGCCGATTCGTCGACACGATCGGCGCCGGCCAGAAAAGCGACAGGATGAGCAGCGCCACAAATCCGGCCGCGGCGTATCTCGATTTAGTGTCGGTAGACATCGAAAGGCTTTCGGATCATCTGAAACTCGGCCACTTTCCGATACGCGCGCAGCACGTCAGCGATTTCATCCGCGTGGGAACGGCTCGTCACGATGAGCGTCGCCGGATGCGTGCGCAGATCGTCCGGCGACACGTAGCGTACACGCTCGAGGTCCCGCGGCATGTCATGGGTCCACAAATAAGGCGCCGTATAGATCGCGACCTGCTCCGATGGAACATGTTGCGCAACGATCGCGCGTACGATCGGACGATCCGAAGCGAGCTCGTTGATCAGCGGCATCATGAAAAAGATCGCGAACAGCAAGACGACGATCGGTACGGACCCGAGACTGATCGTCGAGGCGAGCGGTGTGCGAAGCGCGAGCGATCCGACGAGTGCAACTGCCGCGGTGCCCGCCAGAACGCGCACCAGGGACGGCACTGGATCCATGACGTGAATGAACGGCGCTGATAACCCAGTCACCACAAGAATCACGAGCATGACCACATTCGACAAGTGACCTCGGCGTGACCACACGTCGCTCGTTGCGAACAGCCGCGCGATCAACAACGCCGACGCCGGAATCATCGCCATCATGTACACATCGAGCTTGCTGCTGATCAGCGAATACGGAACGACCACGGCCAGGATCCAGCTGACGTAAAACTTCGCGCGGTCGTCTCCGCGTTTGTAAGCAGCGATGATCGCGAAGATCAGGAGCAGGAACCATGGAAAGAGTGTCGCCGGCGCATGTGCGACGTAGAACCAGACCGGCGACCGGTGTACCCACGCCCCCACCGCCCGCCCCGCCGTCTCCTTGACCAGCACTTCACGCGTGAAGCCCCCACCGCCCATCAGCATCGCCGGCACGAACCACAGCAGCGGGATCACGACCATCGCCGCGATCGGCAATGCGTACCTGCCGGGCGGTCGTTGTTTGCGTCGCAGCCATTCGAACGCGAAGAGAAAAATCGCGATCACCGGAGCCATCGGACCTTTGATCAGTGTCGCAACGCCGAGGACGATGCCCACGATCACTAAAGCCTCGGGCCTGGGGCCAAGGGCCTCGGTTGCCCACGCTCGCTGCATCATCCACGCTGCGACCGCGATACAAAACGTGAACGTCACGTCCATCCGCGCGGTCTGCGCGGAACCCCATACGAGCAGAGACGTCCCACATATGAATGCCGCGATCGGTCCTTCCATCCGCCACATCAGCCACAGCAGCGCCAGGAATCCGGCGATCGACGGCAGCACGAACGACCACGTCGAGTAGACGCCGAACACGTACGTCAACGCGTCGATCATCCAGAAATGCAGCGGAGGTTTGTGCGTGAACGGTGTGCCCTCCAGCATCGGCAGGAACACCGACCCGCCGCGCATTTCGCGGACGACCTCCGCGTACTTCGTTTCGTCGCCGACGAAGAGCTCGCGCGTCGCCGGCGTGATGAAAACCGAGAGCGCGACAGCGCCCATCACGATCATCAACCACCGGTCGCGCGTCATGCGGCGGGCATTGTACAGGATGTCTCAACTCGTTGACAGGCAAAGGTTTACTCCGCTCGCGCATGCGGTTTGCCAGTGCTACAATCGGTTGAGCAACTGGGTGACTTCGAAGGAGGACTGAACGATGCAGAATGCGCCCGACATTCAACGGATTCTGAGCAGCGAAGACCCTGAATTCCGGCAGTGGGTCGAAGAACATCATCAGTGCGAACACCGCCTGAGCGAGCTCACTGCCAAGAAGGAAGTCAGTACCGGCGA
The DNA here is from genome assembly GCA_036382495.1 of Thermoanaerobaculia bacterium. Taxonomy (GTDB): domain Bacteria; phylum Acidobacteriota; class Thermoanaerobaculia; order Gp7-AA8; family Gp7-AA8; genus DASVHS01. The sequence continues at coordinate 9,020 of DASVHS010000635.1, forward strand.
AGAGATCGAAGAGAAAACACTGAAGAAGCGCAAATTGCATTTGAAAGATCAGATGGCCGACCGCATCCGGTCGTATGAGACACAACACGCCCACGTCTAGTTTTTCTAACTTTGAACTTTCGCCAGAGGCTCCGGAGTTCCGGAGCCTCTTTGTTTTAGAAGCGAAATGTTGAATGTTCAATGTTGAATGGTGAATTGTGAATGTCGAACTCAACATTGAGCATTCAACATTGAGCATTCAACATTTCGGTTTTCCCCCAATCGGTTCCCGCCTTGCATTAGATTAAAGGTCATGAAGGGCGACGTCAGACGAAATCTAAGACGCGGGGTCTATGTGATCCCCACTTCCCTGACCGTCCTGAATCTCTTCTTCGGCTTCCGCTGCATCATCAACAGCACGCGTGCGATGCAGGCAATCAGCGACGGGCGGGGCGATCTCGCTGTGCGCTTCTTCGAGATCGCGTGCGTTTCGCTGTTCATCGCGGCGGTCTTCGATACGTTCGACGGGCTGATCGCGCGCGCGCTCGGCGCGACGAGCGAGTTCGGCAAGGAGTACGACTCGCTCGCGGACATGGTCACGTTCGGCGTCGCGCCGGGCGTCCTCGTCTACGCCTGGGGTCTCCACGTCCTCGGCAACCTCGGCGGCGGGATCGCGTTCCTGTTCGTCGTCGCGGTGTCGTTGCGGCTGGCCCGCTTCAACGTGATGACCGGCAAGAGCGACTACCGCTATTTCGCGGGACTGCCCAGTCCCGCCGGCGCACTGACGATCGCGTCGATCGTGAACTTCGCACCGTCGCCGATCACGATGGGCGACCGGCGGTTCGCGATTGTGATGCTGTTCGTCACCTCCGCCGTTGCGTTCGCGATGGTCTCGCCCATTCGTTATCGCAGCCAGAAGGGATTGAACCTGCAGAAGGAACGCTCGCTGATGTATTTCGTCGTGCTGGCGCTGATCGTCGCGATCGCCAGCAAGTGGCCGAAAGAGTTCTGCTTCGTCTTTGCGGTCGGTTACCTGATGTCCGGCCCGCTCCTGCGGCTGTGGGCGATTGCGTTCCCTTCCCGCAAGTTGCCCGAAGCGGCCCTGGCGCCGGTGGAAGCGCCTTGAAGCCGAAAAACCCGGCAGGATTCCGGCTCGGCATCGTCAATCCACTCACTCTCGTCGGCAACGAAATCAAGACCGTTCTGCGCGACCGCTCGTTTCCGTCTGCGAAAGTCACACTCCTCGATTCGACCGGCAAGGCCGCGGGCGCGCTCACCGATGTCGGTGACGAGCCCGCAGTCGTCGCGGCGGTGTCCGACATCGAGCTCGAAGATCTCGATCTCGTGTTCTTCTGCGGGCCGCCGTCCGGCAATCACGACTGGATCGATCGCCATCGCGAAGACAAATTCATCGCGATCGACCTCTCGCAGCCGTCGAGCGTCGAAGACGGCAACCTCGCCGTCGCGGGTGTGAACCTCGACGACATCGCCGGCGAGACGCTGATCGTTTCACCGCATCCGGTCGCGATTCCGATCGCGCTCGTGCTCCATCAGATCGAGAGCATCAGTCCGATCGAATCGTGCACGGCGACGGTGATCCAGCCCGCGTCGGAGTTCGAACAGGAGGGCGTGGAAGAGCTCGCGGAGCAGACGATCAGCGTTCTGAACATTCAGGCGGTGCCGCAGAAAACCTTCGATCGCCAGACCGCGTTCAATCTTTATCCGGCGCCGGAGCGCAACGAAGACTTCGTCGTGCGGCAACTGCACAAGGTGATCGATGCTCAAACCGAGATCGCTCTGTTGATCACGCAGGGCGGCGTGTTTCACAGTCACACGTTCTCGCTGTTCATCCGGACGCGCGAAGAGCTCGACCGTCACCGCATCGAAGGTGCACTCCGCGCCAACACCGCCATCGCGTTCGCCGAGGGCGATCAGGCGTTCGGGACGATCGACGCGGCCGGGCGGGATGAGGTGCTCATCGCCGATGTCCGGCCCGAGCCGTCGATTCCGGGCGGGTTCTGGGTCTGGGCCGTTTGCGATAATCTGCGCCGCAGTGCGGCGCTCAACGCCGTGCTGATCGCGGAGAAGCTTCTGTTCGGCGATCAAGCCAACTGAGGTGCCATGCAGGATTTCTACGACCCGAAGGTGGGCGACTTCGCGCCCGATTTCCAATTGCCGTCAACGCGCGGCAAAGACATCACGCTGAAAGAGTTTCGCGGCAAGGATGTGATCCTCTATTTCTATCCGAAGGACGACACGCCCGGATGCACGACCGAAGCATGCTCGTTCCGCGATCACGAAGGCGACCTGTCCAAACAGCACGCCGTCGTCCTGGGCGTCTCGACCGACTCGATCGAGAGTCACGGCAAATTCAAGAGCAAGCACGACCTGAACTTTCCGCTGCTCGCCGATGAAACCGCCGACGTGGCCAAGATGTACGGCGTCTGGAAAGAGAAGAACCTCTACGGCCGGCGCACGTGGGGCGTCGCGCGCACGACCTACTGGATCGGAGCGGACGGCAAGATCAAGAAGATCTACAAGAAAGTCGACCCGTTAAAGCACGCCGACGAGATCCTCGCCGACCTCACGGCCGCGCATGAAAAGAAATAGCAATGCCGTTCAAGAGTCAGGCGCAACGGCGGAAATTCGCCGAGCTGCTCGTCAAAGGCGAGATCACGCCCGAGCAGTTCGAGGAATGGAACCGCTCTACCGGCAGCAAGAAGTTGCCCGAGCGTGTGACGCCAAAGAAGAAGGCAACGAAGAAAAAGGCGTCTAAGAAGAAGTAGTGCTTCTGTGTGGCCGCGGGCTTCAGCCGGCGTTGTGCGTGCCCGCACCCACACGACGAAACGCTTTGAATCGCCGGCACGCTTCTTCGAGCGCGTCGAAGTCTTTCGCGAAACAGAACCGCAGCAGCCGGTCGCCGCGCGATGACGAGTAGAACGATGGACCCGGCACCGACGCGACGCGCGCGGTCTCGATCAATGCGTCGGCAGCCTCCCGCGCATTCGCAAACTCGTCCGGTACTTCGGCGAGCATGTAGTACGCGCCTTGCGGGACGTACGGCTTGAACCCGCCTTCCTCGAGCGCATCGGCGAGCATGTCGCGCTTCTTCTGATAATCGGTGGCCAGGTTGCGGTAGTAGTCCTCGCCAATGTCGAGCGCGCGCGCAACGCCCCATTGCAGCGGCGTCGGTGCGCAGACGTAGAAAAGATCGTTCACGAGACCGATCGACTTCGCGACCTGTGCGTCCGCCGCCACGTAGCCGATTCGCCATCCGGTAATCGAGAACGTCTTCGAGAAACCGGAGATCGTGATCGTCACGTCGCGCGCGATCGAAGCCATCGAGAGATGACGCCGCCCGTCGTACACGATGTACTCGTAGATCTCGTCGGTGAACGCGACTGCGTTGAATTCGCGGCAGAGCGCGCCGATTTTCTCGAGCTCGTCGCGCGTGAAGACCTTGCCGCACGGATTCGAAGGCGTGCACACGACGATTCCCTTCGTCCTCGGCGTGAACGCGCGGCGCAACAGATCGAAGTCGATCGACCAGTCGGGCAGCTGCAACGGAACAAACTTCGTCTCGATACCGAGGACTTTGAGCGTGTTCAGGTGATAGCCGTAATACGGCTCGAACAGGATGACTTCATCGCCGGGATTGAGTGTCGCCAGCGCCGACGCCGCGAATCCGCCAGTCGACCCCACCGTCACGATCACCTCGGTTGACGGATCGACGCGAAATCCGTTGAAGCGCTCGATCTTCCGCGCGATCTTCTCGCGCAACGGGTCGATGCCTTCGAACTTCGAATACGTCGCCTTCGAGCTCGCGATCGCGTCCGTCGCGCCTTCGACGAGCTCGGGGATCGTCGGAAGATCGCAGATGCCTTGTCCGAGGTTGATGCCGGAGACGCGCTCGCATTCGCGCGACATGCGGCGGATATCCGACTGCACGAGTCCTTTGAGGCGATTGCTGATCTGCGTCATGGAGCCGATATCGTAACTCGATCAGGACACGGTGTACGCCAGCGGAGACGGTCACAGAAACCTTGCGACGCGCTCCACTAGCGCCTGCAATGACTTACGACATGCGAGCGCGGCATTACCGCTGCAAAGACCGTCCTGTATGAAACGCTCGACTCTGCTTCTGACTCTCCTCTCGCTCGCAGCGCTGCCGCTGGCGGCGCAGGTCAATGACACGTATGTCATCCCTGTTTCCGCGAATACATCGGGAGCATTCGGTACGAGTTGGTTGACTCAGTTCAGCGTCTTCAACCCGCAGCCCGATCGCGATCTGAAGATCACGGTGGTCTTCATCCCGACCGGCGGCGCGCAAGGTGACAGCGTCGTCTTCACCGTGCCGGCGAACGCAGTCGCGTACTCCGACAACGTCCTCGACGACCTGCAGTTCAAGGGCCCATCGGGCGCGCTGCTCGTCTACGCCGACGATCGCGATAATCCCGGCGACAAGCTCACGCGCGCGTTCCTCGTCGTCAGCAACACGTACAACAACGCGCGGAGCGGAACGTACGGACAGACGATCCCCGGCGTGTGGACGGGACTGCAGGACTACGCGACCGACGGCATCAGCGCCGTGGTGCACGGCATCCGCAACATCAGTTCACAGGGCTGGCGCACCAACATCGGCGCCGTCAACCTCGGTCGATGCAGCGCGACGCTGCGCGTCTCGGTATTCGACGTCGACGGCAACACCATTCTGAAGAAAGCGGCGTTCCCGCTGCCGCCGCTCGGCCACATCCAGAGTGCGCTGCCGGTGACCGTCGATCGCGGCTCGATCGAGTTCTTTGTCGACGACCCCTGCGTGAGCAATGCGGACAACGCCGCGGTCGTGTTCGCGTACAGCTCGACGATCGATCAACTCTCCGGCGATCCGACGTATCAGTCGCCGGTGCTCCTCGCCGATCCGAAAACGATTTTCGCGAAGAAGGCCACCGCCGAGATCGGCAAGGCGATCGACAACGCGCGCGCAAAATCGATTCGCGACGCATCCATCAGCCTCGGCCAGGCGCAACTGGTGCGCGACGCGAGCGGATATCGGATCACGCGCTGATGCCGACAGTGCCTTCTCCCCGCGACGCGGGGAGAAGGTGGCCCTGAGCGTAGTCGAAGGGCCGGATGAGGGGCGGTAAAAAGAATCCCCTCACCCGGCCTTCGGCCACCCTCTCCCGCGCGCGGGAGAGGGCTCTGAAACATATACTTCGCGCCCATGAGTGCGATCCTCGAGACGA